>CAZOOT010000033.1:0-26654 GCA_964581455.1 uncultured Chitinophaga sp.
AAACGGAAATTATGGAATCAAATTTTCAATCTTTTGCAAAACTGATGATGCATCCTGTCAAATTCAGGATATTCATGTTTGCAAAATTACCCAGTGCCTTTTTTTCGGGAGTGAGGATAAGAAGTATTGTTGAAGATAAGTGTGAGGTTTCTGTTCCCTTTAAATGGTTTTCTCAAAATCCTTTCAAGTCAACTTATTTTGCCTGCCTGAGTATGGCTGCAGAAATGAGTACCGGGGCATTGGCCATGGCACATATGTACAAAAGCGATCCTCCGGCTTCTATGCTTGTTATAAAAACAGAAGCTGAGTATTTTAAAAAAGCAACAAACCGTTCCACATTCACTTGTGAAGACGGAGCTTTAATCAAAAAAATGATTGAAGAATGCATTTCCAGGGATGAACCCAGATCAGTTACAGCAAAATCAATAGGCAGGAATGAACAAGGAGAAATAGTGGCGGAGTTTAAAGTCACCTGGTCTTTCAAAGCCAGAAGTAAAAAATAATCTTACAGTAAATCAAAATCTTTTATACAGGGAAATTTATGTTTCCTGTAAATGGGAAGGAGGAAGTTTATGAAAATAGCATTTCACGGAGCGGCAAGATGTGTAACCGGCAGTAAACATCTGATCACATTAAAGAATAAGAAAAAAATTTTATTGGACTGCGGCATGTTCCAGGGTATGGGCAAAGAAACCATTGCACTGAATAACAATCTTGGGTTTGATGCAGCTGAAGTAGATGTGATGGTTCTTTCACATGCTCATATTGACCATTCAGGACTTATACCCTTACTGGTAAAAGAAGGATTCAGGGGGAAGATATTTTGTACAAATGGAACAAAGGATATTGCCTCTGTCCTTATGGAAGATTCTGCCGTCATTCAGGAAAACGATATCCGGTATGTAAATAAGAAAAGAGCTGCTAATGGCCAGCCTTATTTACAACCTATATACACTGTAGATGATGCAAAAAAGGCAGTAGGTCATCTTGTTTCTATCGATTATAACAAATGGACAAAAATTGATGATGATGCCGAGTTGTTATTTACAGATGCTGGACATATCATCGGAAGTGCCTGTGTTCATTTACGAATTAAAGAAAATGACAAACTTCGTACGATAACATTTAGCGGAGATGTTGGCAGGTACAGGGATGTTATTTTAAAATCACCGGAAGTGTTTCCCCAATCAGAGTACATCATTCTCGAATCCACCTACGGAAATAAGTTGCATGATACACATATTACCACGCCGGACCAGATTTTACAATGGATTGAAAAAACCTGTGTGCATCGGAAAGGGAAACTGATCATTCCTGCATTCAGTGTAGGACGTACCCAGGAAATTTTATTTGCATTGAATCAATTGGAACTGGAAAACAGACTTCCTGATCTTAGCTATTTTGTAGATAGTCCGTTGAGCATTAAAGCAACTGAAATTGTGAAAAGATATCCGGAGTATTTTAACACTGTCGTCCAAAAGATTTTAAAAACTGATCATGATCCATTTCGTTTTAGGGGATTAAAATATATTGAATCAGTAGAGCAAAGCAAGCTGCTTAATTTTTATAATGATCCCTGTGTAATAATTTCTGCCAGTGGTATGGCAGAAGCAGGAAGAGTGAAGCATCATATCAGCAATAATGTGGAAAACAGCCGCAACAGTATTTTGATGACAGGATATTGCGAGCCAAATTCATTGGGTGCAAGATTGCAGCGGGGTTCAAAAGAAGTTGGCATTTTTGGAGTTTCTCATGAAGTGAATGCAGAAATAGGCGCAATCAGAAATATGAGTGCTCATGGAGATTATGAAGATCTTTGTCAGTGGCTTGCCTGCCAGGATCCCAAACAGGTTCAAAAAATATTTTTGGTGCATGGTGAATATGATGTACAGCAAGAGTTTAAAACAAGGCTTATCCGGAAAGGGTTTCAGGATGTGGATATTCCTGAATTACATGATGAATTAGGTTTGGCCTGACGACGAATTAACAAATTGCTTTGTTAAGAATATACTGTCTGAATTCTACTACTAATTTCTTTCGCTTTTATTTCACAAATTTACATTAAACCAAGACAGAGAAATTACGTTTATATAATAAGAAATATTTTAAAACTTAAATCTTATTATATGAAACGGAATAAATTAAATATGCTGGGAGTGCTGATGCTCTCCTCATTAATCCTGTTAAGCTGTGCTTCCATTTCTCACATTGAGAAAGATGATTCAGTGAACTTCAATAATTACAAAACTTTTGCCTGGTTACATGGTGAAAACGGAAAAATTGATAGTCAGAGTGATCTGATTGAATCAAAAGTCAGGGAAGCTATAACAATGGAACTTGAAAAATCAGGCTGGAAACAGGTAAATACAAAGCCGGATGTATTATTGGATTATGACCTGCTGGTGGAAAAAAGCAGCAGGGAAAAAAGAGAACCAGTATATAGTCAGCCGTATAGCCGGCTAATTTATAATCCGTATACCCGACGTTATGCGTCTATTTATTATCCTTCACGTTTTATTGGATACGAATCTTATGAGCAATTGATAAAAGAAGGCACAATAACAATTACGATGATTGATGCAAAAACCGATAAAATGATCTGGATGGGATGGACCACAGAAGAAGTAAATAGCAAAAACCTGACAAAAAAAGAAATTCAGAAAGCTGTTGGCAGTATATTCAGAAAATTTGACGTAGCTAAACGTTGATCAAATAACTATGAAGGACGGTTTTGGTTTAAGTCGTTCCGCCAGTTGCGGGACGGCTTTTTTTTATATAAAATTAGTTTTGTCAAAAACCTCCCGAAGCCTATCTTTGCCGTCCTTTAAAACAAGGCCCGTTCGTCTAAGGGCTAGGACACCACCCTTTCACGGTGGTGATACGAGTTCGAATCTCGTACGGGCTACAAAAGGTCTCAGATTCTGAGGCCTTTTTTTGATTTTATGATAACGGTTTATGTTATATAAAGTCTGCAAGATCAAACCTGGTATACAGGAATGGCAAAAGATGTAATTCATCGCTTAAAAGAACATAATTTGGGAAAAAACAGGTTTACCAAGGGCATCTTACATAGAAAATAATATTCATAGAACAGTATCAGGATTGGGAAACTGCCAGGAAAAAGGAAAAGTATCTTAAAACTAATGCTGGCAAAAAATGGTTGAGAAAATATTTTAATGATCACGGTGGTGATACGAGTTCCCTGCCTGCGTGACGCAGTCAGGCAGGGAATCCTCGCCTGCAAGAAGCAGTCGAGCAGATCGTACGGGATACAAAAGGTCTCAGATAATGAGGCCTTTTTTTTAATATCCACCCGGATAATTAACAATTTATCTCTTTCTGTAATGCGGCAGACATCATCAGCAGGAGTCTGTAATTATTTTGCAAATAAAAATTTTATGAAAAAGTGGATTATCATATGTTCCTGCATACTTATTGCCGGAATAGCAGGCTGGTATTTCTTTTTAAAAGAACCTGTTTTTAATGCAACAGATGGTTACCTGGTTAATGTAAATGAACAAGGTGTAATCATAGAAGGATATGATCCGGTGGCATACTTTACAGAAGACAAACCAGTGAAAGGTGATATGGAATTTTCTGAAAAATATCATGGTGCTACCTATATGTTTGCTTCTTCAGAAAATGAAGAATTGTTTAAGAAAGAACCGGAAAAATATATCCCGCAGTATGGTGCTTTTTGCGGATATGCAGTCAGCATTGGCAAACTGCGGCCTGTTGATCCAACCATTTACCAGATCAAAAACGGAAGATTGATTCTGCAACATACGCAGGAAGCTTTTGACCTTTTTAATAAAGACCCGGAAAAAAGTATCATGAATGCGGATAAAAACTGGCCTGCATTAGAATCAGCCCGTGTAGGCAAAAAAGTAGAGTTTGATAAACCTGCTTCTGGTACAGCCGCAGCTAATTGATTATCTATTATACCATTCACACTCTGATTTGCAAACAGCCCGACAATTGTCGGTTTTTTTAATTTTCTAAAACCTGGTTTTGTAAAGTGACGGACAGCACACTGCTTCAATCCGGAATTTCTTTGTACTGTAAATTTTTAAAAATGAAAAATTATATTTTATCACCAAAAGAATTAAGGGAAAAAGCAATTTATTCTGTTTCCAAGGCAAAAATGGCAACTACACTTTTCTTTAAACTCGCTTTAATCTTTCTGGCGATTTTAAGTTTGGCATTAACTACAAATGCACAATATCAGCAGACAAAAAATTTTAATAACCTGGATGCAAATGGTGTGATCCTGGATGGATACGATCCTGTTGCTTTTTTTAAGGAAAACAAACCTGTAAAAGGTGATGCTTCATTTCAGTTTAAATACCAGGATGCGATTTATTATTTCGCATCAAAGGAAAACATGGAATTGTTCAAAGAAAATCCGGAAAAATATAAACCTCAGTTTGGTGCATGGTGTGCTTTTGCAGTATCCCTGGGTCGTATTGCTCCCATTGATGTAAATACTTTTTCAATTGTGGACGGCAGATTATTTATACAACACAACCAACGAGCTGTAAACGGATGGAATAAAGATGTGCCCGGTAATATTCAGAAAGCTGATAAATACTGGCCGGGTGTTTCTGCCAAAAACGGAAAACAAATTACAACAGATGAAGAAAAAGGGTTTTTGAATAATACGGATGCTGATGGAGTTACCCTGCAGGGGTATGATGCAGTTTCTTATTTCACTAAAATGAAAGCTGAAAAAGGAAGCCCGGAATTTTCTGCCCGCTACAATGGAGCCACTTATTGGTTTACTTCTGAGCAAAATGCATCAATGTTCAAAGATCATCCCGAAATGTTCGCTCCTCAATATGGTGCTTTTTGTGGATATGCGATGGCGCTGAACAAGCTTCGTCCCATCAATCCTGAAATCTTTGATGTGATTGATGGCAAACTAATACTTCAGCATTCGCAGGATGCCTATACACAGTTTCATAAAGATATTACAGGGAATGTGACGAAAGCAAATAACAACTGGCCTGAGCAGGTAAAAAAGAATGCGGGTAAAAAAGTGAAATACGATAAAGCAGCAAAGCCTGCTGCGAATACTCAACCCGGAAATTAATTATTAAACATTTAAAATAAATATCATGAAAAAAATTCTTGTTGTACTAACACTAAGTCTATTCACATTTTCTGTTGTTTCATTTGCAGGAAACTATGATCCGGGTAAACTGGTTCACGAATCTTTCAAAAAAGATTTCCCGTATGCCATGCAGGTGAAATGGCAAAAGGAGAAATCAATATTACAAGTTGCCCGTTTCACACAAAACGGAAGAGCCCAACTGGCATATTATAAAGAGAATGGTGAGTTTCTTGGACAAACCTGGTCAGTTGAAGTTAATGACCTGCCTGGAAAGGTCAGGGAAGAAGCTTTGAATTCATCCGGGCCTGTTGAAATAAAAAGTATTTATCTCTTTATGCCTCCTGAAGGATACCCGAATTATTATGTCACATTGGAGTTAAAAGGGAAAACAATAATTAAAGAAATTAATTCTAAAGGGCAGTCTTCGGTAGTCAGTAAAAAAAGAATGCCTGTCATTTAAACAATCAAATCACAAATTATGAAACCAAGTAATATCGCTGCTGTACTTACCATTGCTTCCATGATCATCGGGACTACGTTAAACGCACAGGTGTCTGATCAAAAAAACATAACACTTGAAGCTGCCAAAAAAGTGGCAGCCGATGCAGTAGCTTATGCTAAAACAAATAATGCTCCGGGTGGATCAATTGCAATTGTTGATAATGGCGGAAATTTAATTTACCTGGAAAGACTGGATAATACATTCGCCGCGTCAGCGGAAGTTGCAATTCAGAAAGCAAAAACATCCGCACAGTTTAAAGCGCCAAGTAAAAATCTGGAAGATGCAGTGAACAACGGACGAAATGCACTGATCACAGTTGGTCGCACTTTTTTGCAGGGAGGAATTCCTATCATTTATAACGGACAGGTAATTGGTGCCATCGGTGTGAGTGGTGCTGCAAGCGCTGCGCAGGATGAAGAGATTGCTATTGCCGGATCAAAAGCAGTTATAAAATAATCTTTTAAAAAATTATTTTATGAGTAAAATATATCAGGTACTTAAAATCTATTTGCTGACACTCGTCGTATTTCTGCTGGCATTGGTAATGACAGCACAGGAAACAAGACAACTGGCTGTAGATAAACCACAGGCTATTGCAGATTTAAGAACAGAGAACGGCGCTGCTTTGTTACAGGCTAAATGGTATGTGCAACCAGCACATATCCGGGAAAAAGATTTTTATTTACCCGGCCCGCAGTCGGGTGGAGGAGATGCCTTACACTTATATCCAACAGGTGCAGCCATCAAAACACAAACACTTCATCCGCAGTTGGGAGCTTCGGATTTTGATAAGGGGTTTAAAGAAATAAGGACAACAGACCTGGAAAGCCGGCAGGGCACCGGCCTGTTTTCCTTTGTGTGGTATAAAGTTGAGTTAACTATTCCCGCTGTTATAGGAAAGCTGCATACAACTGGCACAACAGCTGTCTTTGAAATTGTAATGGACGACTACAGTGAAATATGGGTAAATGGAAAACAGATGGCAGGATTTGGACAAAGTGGTAATGGCGTGATAGCAGGATTTAATGCAAGAAACCGGGTAATACTTTCTGACAATGCAAGACCAGGTGAGAAATTTTCAATTGCAATACTCGGTATAAATGGAACAGTTGGCAAATTACCTGATAATTATATCTGGGTAAGAAATGCAGTGGTAGATTTTTACAAGGATGGATTACCTAAAAATAAAGCATGGAGTGATATTGGTAAAATATTTACGATTAATGAAAGCCTGAATTCGATTATAACACCAGGAACTAAAGTGGAGAAAATTGCTGATGGATTTTCATTTACTGAAGGTCCGGTGTGGAATCCGGACGGCTATTTATTATTCAGCGATCCGAACACAAATACGATTTACCGATACAATCCAAAGAACCATAATGTAACAGTTTATATGAGCCATAGCGGATACACAGGTGCAGATATAGGAGAATATGGTCAGCCCGGCAGCAATGGTTTGGCAATCGATAAAGAAGGAAGGCTGATCATTAATCAGCACGGTAACAGGAGAGTAATAAGAATAGAAAAGAAAGGACCGGTAACAGTACTTGCTGATAAAATAGATGGAAAACGTTTCAACAGCCCGAACGATGTGGTTATTAAAAGCGATGGCAGCATTTATTTCACTGACCCTCCATATGGGTTGCCCGGTTTTTATAATGATAAAAATAAAGAACTCGATTACCAGGGCGTATTTATGATTAAAGATGGAAAAGTATCGGTAGTAGCGAAAGACTGTGGCGGACCCAATGGCATAGCTTTTTCTCCGGATGAAAAATATTTATATGTTACCAACTGGGATATCAGGGATATTCATAATACAAAAACAATCTGGCGCTACGAAGTACAGCCTGATGGAACGCTAAAGAATGGAAAAATTTTCTTCGATTGGAATTTTACAGCTGATGATGAAGCGTTGGATGGCATGAAAGTCGATAAAGCGGGAAATCTTTTTGTGTCAGCACCTGAAGGGTTATGGATTCTTTCTCCCGAAGGAAAAATACTGGGAAAAATTGTAACCCCGGAACGGCCTGCTAATATGGCCTGGGGTGATGATGGAAAAACATTATATATGACAGCACACACCAGCCTGTATAAATTAAGGGTGAATACAGGTGGAAAATTTTCGTGTGAATAAAAAAAAGTGAACAATGAAATATTATTTTACAAAAGCATTCTTAAGTTGCCTGTTGTTGTCTGCAGGTTTTGCAAATGCACAGAGCGATAAAAAAATCCATTTAACTACCGGAGTTGGCATCAATAATATACAGGGTGAATTAAAAAATACATTCAGGTCATCCTTTGCATTTAATTCCGGATTTGAAAAACATATTGGAAAAAGCTGGTATGCCCAGGCTGAACTGAATCTTAACTCGCTGAAATATGACCAGCAGAAAAAAGATGAGAACTCACCTTATCTTTTTCAAAATACAAACAGTTCTTTTTTCATGATCAGTGGCAATTGGGGATATGATTTCCATTTTGGCAAATCACCACTCTTTGCTTCCCTGTATGGAGGAAGTGGTTATCTCAATCTTGGTAAACCAAGGATCAACATTGATGAAGCAACAAAAGTGGCTACCCAAACTATGGTCCGTGCAGGAGGGATTTTGGGAAAAGCCGGTGGCCGTGTGGGGGTCAATACGAATTCAAGTACTTTTCATACACTTTATTTAGATGGCTATTGGCTTACTTCTTCTGTAAAAGCACATGATGAGAGATTCAATGTAGTTTCTGTATTTCTTGGCATGCGCATGGCCATGAACAATGAAAGTAAAGCGGTAAAAAGACAAATGAAATCTTTTAAATAAAAAAAATTCAACAAATAATTTTATGACAAAATATTTAAGTGCCTTATTATTAACGATTGCTACAATAGGTTTATTCTTTACATCCTGTGTAAAACAAAATACGCCTGAAATTATTTTAAATGAAATGCCGGATAGCACAGCTTCTCCGGTAAATAATGGAATTTTTAATAACGGGCCCTATGGCTCTGTAAGCGGTACAGCCAAAGTTTTCAGTTCTGCAACAGGACATGAATTAAAACTCATGGATTTCAGAAGCAGCAATGGCCCGGATTTGCGTGTTTATTTGTCAAAAGAAATGCAACCCGTAAATTACATAGATCTTGGAGCATTAAAATCTACCGGTGGAAACCAGGTATACACTATACCAGGCAATCCGGATTTTAATCAGTACAAGTATGCCCTTATACATTGCAGGCAATTTAATCACTTGTTTGGCTGGGCACTATTACAATAAACACTTATAGCATGAAAACAGCAATCGTAACCGGCGCTTCCGGAAATTTGGGACAGGCAGTAATTAAAAAATTTATTGAACAGGGATATAATGTAATTGGAACGGTTATTCCAGACGACCCGGTAAAACTGGATTTTCCGGAAGATAAATTTGAAACTGTGATAGTGGATTTGATGAATGAAGACGATGCTAAAAAATTTACAGATTCTATTATTTCGAAATATGCAACTATTGATGCTGCCATATTAACGGTTGGAGGATTTGACATGGGAAAAATTGCAGAAACATCTGCTTCAGATATTCAAAAGCAGTATAAACTCAATTTTGAAACAGCTTATAACATTGCCCGCCCGGTTTTTATACAAATGATGAAACAAAACAGTGGAAGGATTTTTATTATTGGTTCAAAACCCGGACTCAATGCAACTCTTGGAAATGGCATGGTGGCTTATGGTCTTGCCAAATCACTGATTTTTCGTTTTGCAGAATTAATGAACCTGGAAGCAAAAGGCCTTAATGTTGTTACTTCTGTTGTTGTACCCAGTACCATCGATACTCCGC
This sequence comes from uncultured Chitinophaga sp., assembly GCA_964581455.1. GTDB lineage: Bacteria > Bacteroidota > Bacteroidia > Chitinophagales > Chitinophagaceae > VBAS01. Next base: position 9,444 of record CAZOOT010000033.1, read on the forward strand.
AAAACAGGAAAACAATGCCTGAAGCCAATTTTTCTAATTGGGTAAAGCCGGAAGATATTGCCAATGTGATCAGTTACTACTGTAGTGATGAAGCTGCATCATTAAGAGAACCCCTGATCAAGGTTTATGGAAATTCCTGATTAATGGAATCGGTTAAAGACTTAGCCAATAAAATCATTGAGGCATATAACAATCAATCCAACTCACGGGTCTTTACTGTTGCCATCAGTGGCATTGATGCTTCCGGAAAAGGATTTATCTCTTCACTTTTACAAAAGGAATTAGCGGGTTGTGGTTTACATACAGCAAATATCAATATTGATCCATGGCAACATCCAATTCCCACCAGGTTGAAAAAGGAAAATGCTGCTGAAAATGTTTATGAAAATATTTTCCGGTGGAATGATTTTTTTGAACAACTTATCTTCCCGCTGCAAAAAAACAGATCAGTTTACCTGGAAACAAAAGGCATTCGTTCGGATGCAGATATTTATTATCCGTTGACCTATAGTTTTAAAATTATTGATATCCTGATAATTGAAGGCATCCTGCTTTTTAAAACAAAGTATTTGCCTATTTATGATTTAACCATCTGGATCGATTGCTCTTTTGAAAGCGGCCTGAAAAGAGCAATTAAAAGAAATGTAGAAAAGCTGGATGAGGAAAGATTAGTTCTTGACTATGATATGTATTATTATGCTGCACAAAGATTGCATTTTGACCGGGACAAACCCAGAGACAAAGCTGATCTAATCTTTGATAATAGTCTGCAAATAGAATTGGCTTAAATTCGGGTATGTGGCTGAAAGAAGTAAAACTGCAAACTACAGATATCCCCTCCTTAAGGAAATTTTATGGAAAAACTCTTGGACTCAGGATCGGTGAGAAGGATTCTTCTGTTCTAATTCATACACAACACACCAATCTAGTATTTGAGAAAGCCAAAAGGGATATTAACCCTTCTTATCATTTTGCTTTTAATATACCTTTTAATAAAGTTGAAGAAGCAGAAAACTGGTTAAAGAACAGGGTAGAGCTGATCTGGCTGGAAGATTACAACAGCTATGTTGCAGAATTTGTAAACTGGAATGCCCGTTCCCTTTATTTTTATGATCCTGCCGGAAATATTGTGGAGCTGATTGGAAGGGCGGATCTCAATGATATAACAGATGAGCCTTTTTCTTCAAATCATTTCAGGAATATAAGTGAGATAGGCCTGGTGCTTCCGAAATTTTATTTTGAAGAAGAGATAAAACAGATCATGGGGCATCACCAGCTTCAATATTTTACCAAACAAAAACCAGCCAAACATTTTTCTGCAATTGGCGATGATCAGGGTTTATTCATTTGTGTACCTGAAGGAAGAGACTGGTACCCGACAGTAAACAAACCTGCAGCCATTTTTCCAATAAAACTGAAGTTTGAATCAAGTGGAAATGATTTTACACTGGAGATCTGAGTGCCTGTTCAATTTAAATACTTTACCATATCAAAATTATCTTTATCATCATGCCAGAATGAAGCGATAAATTGATAATTAAATTTTTTATAGAAGTTTACTGCCTTTTCATTTGTTGCCTGTACTCCTCCCCACAGAATAATTGTTTTGATCCCCATTTTCTCTAATAATTCTTCAATATAAATATTCATAACTGATCCAACACTGCTGCTTTGCCAGGCATCCGCTACTGATGGTGCAAAAGTAACAGTGGAACTTGCATCATAAAACTGATTACGGCTGGCGTATCTTTTTTCATCCCATTCAATCATTCCCGGTTTAATGATCATGTATGCTAATATTTTTTCAGATCCGGGATCAATTGCAACAAAGCGGCCTGTGGCATCAGTCACATTTTTGCAAATTTGATCAATTGTTTCCCTGTCAAACGGATGTGGACCAAAACGTGAACGGCTTTCTGCAGAAAGGCTGTTGAAGTAGTTAAGCAAATTTTCCTGATCACCATTTTCAACAGATCTGATTAAAATTGAATTCCCGTTTTTTAATTGAAAAATCATTTTAATAAATTTGGAGTACAAGCCAGTAAATTTATATCGGGGTTTTGAAGCTGTGCATAGGAAATCCTTTTGATCTTTTCTTTACTGGTATAAAGAATGATCCAGTCATCGGTTTCTACAACTCTTGCTTCTATACTAACCGGGTCCGCTACAATATCCTGTACTGCTTCGTTCATCTTTTCGCCATTTGGCCCCACAATCAAATAATAGTTGCTTTCTCCTTTCTCATTCATTACATGCAGTACCGGAGGAATACCACCCAGGATACAACGGATTGCACAATCCCGGTGCACTTTTCCTTCTCCTGGTTTCATCACCCCGAAATAACATTTGGGATCAATGATTTCTCCGCGGATAGTTTGAATGCCTAAATCTTTTTCTTCTGAAGGGAATGTAAATGCGGTGCCTACTTTAATAATCGGGTCATCGTTCTTATCGATTTGCAACAAAGTTTTTCCATCACTATAAAGTAGGGTGCCTTTTAAGGTGACTTCCTTCCTGTTTAAAATAATTCCTTTTTCTTCTTCAAGTTCCCTGATAGCAGTTTCTGCTCCGTGTTTTCCATAACCTATCAATGGTATGCTGATGGAAAGATTGAATTTGTCAAAAACCTTCAGCATGGGCACCGGTTTATCCGTGTATACTCCCTTTATCTCTGTTAGTTTTCCATATTCAAAGCTGGCAATTGAAAATTTTCTTTGTGAACCGGATAATAAATATCCAATGATCAAAGCTGCAGGAAAAAGTATCCACAAAACTTTTTTCACATGATTGGAAAATGAACCAGGCGCCTTAGCTTGCCAGCCGATATAGAACTCCGAATTACTCATTATTTTTTTCATTATTAATTAATTATTGCTCCTTCTTTTTCTGTTCCCTCCGGAAAGGGTTTTGGATTCAACCATACTTTCCCATTCATTACTTTCACTTCATAGGTATTCACTTTTTCCAGAAAGGGTGGGGGAGATTGTCCATTATGTGGCAGATATTGGTAACCATGCCATGGACAGGTAATACAGCCATCAACAATTTTTCCTTCGCCCAATGGCCCTCCCTGGTGTTTGCAAACATTATGAATTGCATATAATTTATTCTCATGTTTATAAACAGCAATTCTTTCCTTGTCAATGCAAAATATTTTTGCCCGGCCTTCTTCAAATTCATTCACATTGCTTACAAAATGAAATCCTTCCTGTTTTAATCTGTATGCCAGGTTATCTTTTCCAACTTCTTTTATACCGGAAATTAAATGCAGCGTTATTAACCATGCAGCTCCCAATGATATCAGCACTACAAATACCGGATGCGTTTCATACTGGATGACACCCAGCATAACATGCATTACAATTAATAAATATGCCAGGTAAACAAACATGTGCAGTGTCTTCCATATTTTGGGCGATAGGTTATGCAACCAGAAATCATGGCTGGTTATTGCCATCAGGAAAAAAATGATCAAGGCAAAAAAACCCAATGCCTGGAATGGGAATCCGCTTAGTGAAAAGAAATTGGTATTGGATGTAAACAACGATACCAATGGATTTACATCTCCCAACGCATGAAATTGAATGATGCTGAAAACTCCGTGAACAGCCGCCATACAAAACATAGTGACACCAAGATGCCGTCGGTTGTATAACAAAGGCAGAAACTTTTTATTGATCCTTGCCAGCGGCCCGATACTGAGAATAATATGTAATAATAAAACTGCCAGGGTGGAAGTGGAGCGGATAAGAACTGTTTCAAAAGTGTAATCAGGATTCAGTACTGCCGTAAACACAACGAATGTTGTGAGGTATAGCACACAGAACCCGAATATGAGCCAGTCATATATTTTCTTTTGCCGGTTCCAGCCAACAGCTGTATATTCTGCACTCATTGGTCGAATTTTAAAGAATCAATAATTTGTTTTTTGATAATATCATAGAGTATGAACCTGTATTCATCAGTAGAATCCTTTGCAAGGGAAAAATAATAGATACCTTTTGCTTCAACTCTTCCTACCAATTCATTTTCTGGTTGATTGACTTTGTAAATCAAAGACGAAGGGACAACGGAAATTTCTTTGTTTATCCATTCCAGCTGATATGCGGATCTGTCTTCATTCGATTTCAGGCTTGCAGTAAAACTCTTTTTTTCTATTGTATGAATCAATGCGGGAAGAGCCATTCCTTTTCCTGGCTGTAATAAATTATCTGTTGCTTTAACTGATATAGCCATCCAGGCAGAAATGATTCCAAGCGGAATCAGGATGGCCCAGATTGACCAGATCAGCAAATGTTTTCTTCGAAGTTGTTTTATCATGCTTAATAGAATTAAAGAACGATGAACGGAACGTCGCAACGAAAGATCAATCGTTATTCCTCTGCCGGGCTCATCTTTATTTTCTTATCTGCGATAATCCATTTATTCAATAATACCGGCCAGAAAACAATTACACCGGGAATAATGATAATTTTAAATCCTATGGTACCATGACGAGTTCCTTCATCTACTTTTGAAATGCCTTTCCATAGAAAGGGAATAACAAATACAACACCCATCATCAGGTAAATAAATACAATCAATAAAATGGCAGTTACAGTCATGTATTTAATTTTCTATAATCAATAAACTATTGAATCCATTGAATCCATCCGGCTCCCGATAAGGATTATCCACATCTTCCATCCACATTTTTTTATCTACAAAAAATTTATACTTGTACCGGCCTTTGGGTAACATCGGAATTTCAATTTTCCAGATCCCGTTTTTTCCGGGTTCCATCAGTAATACATCCTGCGCCCAGTTGTTAAAAGATCCTGAAAGAGAGATTTGTGAAGCACAATCACTCTGGATATAAAATTCAATGCTTTTTTTTTCCAGATTAAAATAGGGAGAAGCTTTTGGCTTCATTATAATTTCTCTTCTTAATATTTTCAGCAGGGCTCTTCTTGGCCTGATCATTCCAAACCCCTGTCTCTCGGCCGGTAAACTTTCTATCCTTTTTGCTGTACTGAAAAGAACTTCCCGGATAGCAGACGGACTAAGCATTCGGTTTGCTTCCAGCATCTGTGCTACCAACGAACTGACAATCGGTGCTGCAAAACTTGTTCCATCCACATGCATATAATGTGGTGAAATGTATTTGCAGTTTTGAATCCGCTTAATAATTGCTTCACGAATAAAAGTTACATCATTTGACTGAGATACGGCATAATCCAGTTCTGTTTGGGAAAACAATTTCGATAATGCCGGTACTAATTTTTCATCATCCTGTTTCAACAAGCTATATAACACTTCGGCTTCTTTTTTTTCTTTTGTGCCTGGCAAAATAGGTGCAGCTATCCAGATAGCATTTGCTATCAGTTCCGGTTTCATCAGATCATCCATAGTTTTACCATAAGTAGAATGATATAATTTTAATTCTGTGCTCAGACTGTTGTCATCATCGAATCCGCCAACTGCAATTACATCAGGCGAATTTGCCGGAGGTTTTATCATTCCGTTTTCATCATTGCCAACAGCTGCAACAATCACAATTCCTTTTTCTATCAATTGTTCGGCCAGCTGATCTATTTCACTGTGTTTATAAGATGCAGCATTATCATCACCCAGGCTAATGTTTACAATCCTGATACTATACTTTTTATTATTTTTTAAAACCCATTGCAAAGCTTTAATAATATTTTCAGGTGTGATCTTTCCATCTTCATCCATCACTTTCAGCAATACCAATTCTGCATCACTGGCAATTCCTCTGTATAATCCATGATCTGAATAGCCATCTCCGGCGCAGACTACTGATGTCATGGTACCATGCCAGGCAGCTTCCTGTTCTTTTGCTGAATTAGCTTTTCCTGTTTTGTTATTTTTTGTAATGTCAATGATTGTTTTTATCCTGTTGCGATGAGCGGTCAGGTCGGCATGCCTGTAGAATCCACTATCGATAAAACAAATAGTCACTCCTTTTCCGGTATATCTTGGATCAGCATCAAGTCTTAAAGGAGTTGGCAGGATTACAAAATCATCTGCATTTTTTACCTGGAAAAAAGGTCCTACTTCGGGTAAGATCCGTTGCTGCATTAATATTTCTGTATGATAATAATCAATACAACGGCTACAGATTCCATCATTCTCTGTCCAGTCAGGATAATGTTCTTTGATCTTTGCCAATACCACTTTCTCATTATCGATATGATAACGGTAGAGTAATTTATTCACCTTGTCTCCGCAAATCGGACAATCAATATTCTGTAACTGATTCATTTTTACAAAGAAAGAAACAATTTAAAACGGGCAGTGTCAATTGGATGACGAAAAGAGTGATAAAGAAAAGTTTTTGGATTTTGAGCCAAACAAATTTACTACTATTATGCTTTCGTTGCGTCGTCGAAGACCCCGAAAGAGGTTTGTGAAATGAATCGGGGAACTTTTGTACGGTGGTAATTCTATTGTACTTATTTAACCGCTAAGACGCTACGTCGCAAGGGAACGCAAAAATTACATTGCAAAACTTCGTGTCATTGTGTCTTTGCGGTTAAACTCGTTTCTAAAAACTAAACTGATATTCCAATGTCGCAACAAATGACCTTGTTAATCCATCGGGCCGCTGGTCTCTTACAATAAACGGTGTGCCGAGTGCCAGTTCAAACCCTGTTCCGTTTTTCAGGCGGTAATCAAAAAACACATTTCCATTTAGCGTAATCCCGGTTGAATTATAAATGAGTCTTCTGTTTTTATTGTCATCCAGGTAGCTGTCATTGGCAATATGATAAATCCCCAGCAGGCTAGGACGGATGGAAAACCTATCCGTGGTTTTGAAATTGTAGGAGATTCTGCCAACAATATCCCCTTTTCTTTCAAACCCGTTCGTAGGCCAATATTTCAATGTAAGTGGCTGAGAAGGATAATCGCCGGGGAGAAATTTATTTTCATTCATAGCTGTTAAAGGCTGCTGCAACGCCAGCGTGGCGCCAAAAGATTTCCGGGAATAATTTAAAGCAAGCACTATATCAGTTGTACCCAGGCTTGTTTGGTAAGGCATAGGCAAATGAATTCCGTTCTTCTCGATATCAGATCCGTCAAATGGAACTTTTATTCCAATAACAAATGATTTCTGCCATTTTCTTTTTATATCAAAACCATGATTGACGGAAAGAAACAGATCGCTTAAACCGCTGGTATTTGCTAACTCTCCATTGATAGATGAATAACTCAATTTACCAGTAACTGATGTCCTGTCAGTAATGGATCTTGTGTATTCGGCATACCAGTTATAATTATTTGTCGATCGTTCACCTTTTCCAAAACCAAATCCAAGACTCAGATCGTTTTTATTGCCGGGTCCTGACTCATGTCCCTCTGCATTATTTTTAATGGAATGGATAGTACACACTCCAGCATCGCTGCAGCCCTGGGCATATAAACTGTTCGTTGAGATAATTATACCTGCCAAAACAAGAGAACAATGGAATATTTTTTTCATAATCGCTAGTTTAAAGTTATATACAATATTTTACCGGTTTCAGATTGATTATTTGACATATTCTCTGATCAGCATAGCATGACCATCCGGATCACGAACAATAAATGATTTTGTATCTACATTTTTGACCTTCTGGTATACAATTTCTTTTGAAATAAATACGCTGTTATAATTTTTTAATTTTCTGTAAAGCGCATCTGCATTATCCACAATAAGAGTTGTTTGCCAATGCCAGATATCATCTGTTCTTGAATCAGCAGGATAGGGTTTACCCGGACCGGGTTGCAGGTATTGCAGAAATTCAACTCCGGGACCTTTGGCTGCACGATAGCCGGTAATATGCAGGGAAGCACCTTCTACATTATTCAGATGTTCCTGTTCTGTTCCTTTGTTCCAGCTGTCACCTTTTCTTTCGATGCCCAGAAAGTTCATATAGAACTCATGGCTTTTTTCTGTATTACTTACACCAATAGCAGTATGGTCGATACCTAAAAATATTTTCCCGCCGGTTGTTTGCCATTTTTCCAGTCCTTTTCCTTTCGGAAAAAAGATCAATTCAAGATTATGGTTGTCCGGGTCATGAAAATAAAATGCTTTGATACCTTCAGCACCGGGAATTGATTTTGGTAAAGTTTGCGGTGAAGTGGATACATGCTCTACATTAAATTTTCTCAAATGCTGGTAAGCTTTATCCATATCACTTACCACTACGGCAATATGCTGAAAAAAAAGATCATTGCTTTTTTGATCTTCCGGAATACTCCTGCCCCCGGTTGTTAAATAATCCGTCAGTTCAATTATCTCATCTCCAAGTTGCAAACGCACCACCCGCATATTTAATCCAAAAACTCCCTGGAGTTTCTCAAAATTTTCTCCTTTAAATTCGCGGTCACTGATTTTTTTAAATCCCAGTGCTTCCGTATAGAATTTTACAGAACGATCCATTTCTTTAACTGTGATACCAATCGCCCCCACTTTTGTTACCTGCGAAAGAGAAATAGTTGAAATCAGAAAAGCCTTAATAATGGCGAGAAAATAAAAAATAATTTTTCTCATAACATAAATTCTAAGGGTTCAAGTAATTTTTTATTTGACATATATTTCTTTTTTTTTGGGTAATGATTATTCACTCTTTGTCTTTCAATAAGCAGAAAAAATTCTGCTGCCAGTAACATGCCCGCAAATGGAATGACCAGGTAAATCCAGAAGGCTGTCCATATACCAGCCGGAAAAGCACTGGCGAATGATCTGGCCGGGTTCATACCAAACCCTGTTATCGGACCTGCCACAATCACCCAGATACAAACCAGGCACCCGGCAAATATTCTGGTATATTTTTTCAGTTTCGGATTATTGGAAGTGAACAATACCATACTCATCGTAACAAATGCAATGATTAATTCTGTAATCATTGCCCACCACATTCCGGTCTTGCCGGGGATGGTAACAGCAGAATGAACGGGAGAGTCTGTTAAAATACTTCCCATCAGTTTTTGCATAAGGATCACAGCTATTGTTCCGCCGGCAATTTGGAAAATGATAAAGAAAAATGCATCATACCAGCACATTTTATCCAGTCTTAAAAAAGTAATGGTCACCGCAGGATTAATATGTGAGCCGCTGGGCGCAGTCCATGGAGAATAAAAAATAAATAAAGCGGTAATGCCCATCAATACACCCATCAGCATATTTTTCCATAATTCATTTGGAATACTATGATGCCATAAACTTTTTTCAGAGAACATCATGGCTCCAAAAAAACAAGCGGAGATCATGAAAATGGCAAGGCCCAGTGCTTCCTGCAAATAATGCTTCCGGTTTTTTTTGAATGAAGCTTTCATCTGCAACCAGCCGGATTTTCCGGCTATAATTCTTATGGGCATTGCTCTCATACTACAAAGAGAAGAAGAGATGAAAAAAGATGCTGTCGTCCGATTGACGTTAGGCTGAAGTTTTTGAATGTTTCAATTCTCTTTCCAGGAAATAATTCAACACAGTTCGGATTGTTGCAATAGCTGCCAGTTTTCCGATATCATCCCAGCTGGGTGCAACAGCTGTTTCCAGCACATCGGCGCCTAATAATAATTCCAGAGAAACGGCGACGGCACTGCCGAAAGTAACCCTTGCATCCATTGCAGACAATCCATTCTTTACTTTATAAAAATTTTGAAAATAATGAAACACCAGTTTTAATAAGGCTGCAGCTATAACAGTGGCAGCTGCTATTTCAAGTGTAAGACTTATATAGATCGTAATTGTTTTTGCTATTTCTTCCATATTGTTTTTTCCCACTAAAACGAAAAAGCACAAAGTAAACAGACATAGGTTTTCTTTGCGTCTTTGTGCCTTCGTAGCATTATTTTACATAATTGCTTCGATTTTCAAATTTTTCTTTTCACGATCAATCACTTTATTTATTAAATGATCTCCCACCCGTAAAGCATTTGCTGCAATGGTTAAAGCAGGATTAAAAGCGCCACAGCTTGGGAAAAAACTGGCATCAACAACATATACATTGTCCAGGTCATGGGTTTTGCAATTCAGATCCAGCACAGAAGTTTTTGGATCTAATCCGAAACGGATGGTTCCGTTCTGGTGACTCATTCCACTTACATCCAGATCATATCCTCCCCATTTCACATCTTTATAATCCGGATCCAGTTCACCGAGACCATTGAAAACTTCTTTTAGTTTTTCTTTTAATTTTTCAAAGGCGGTATAATTTGTCCTGGTATAAGAAACTTTTATTGTGCCATCATTTCTTAGAGTAACACGATTTTTTTCAGAAGGAAGATCTTCAGCGGTCAACCAGAAATCAATACTCATTTCTTTCAGTTCTTCGTATGACTTTCCGGGGAAAAGGGTTTCACCCATCCATTTTATTGTATCCGGGTCATTGCGTCCCATTAACTGAATTTCTCCCAGGGGAAGATTACTGTTATTGGCTCCATGATAAAAATCAGCAAGACCCAGGCTTTTTTGAAATACACAATCATTCTTCTTTTTGGTAAATGCTACCAGGCATCCGTTATGATGCAGCATCAGGTTCCGTCCCACCTGGTCAGATGAATTGGCCAGGCCATTTGGATAATGCTCATTTGCGCTTCTTAAAAACAGTGCTGCACTGTTCACTGCTCCACAGGCTACAACAAAGGTATCAGCACTGAATTTTATTTTCTCACCATTGATAATGGTGACAGCTTCAATGACTCTTTCACCGGTTTTATCTGTAATTAATTTTTCTACATATGCATGTGTTAAAAGCGTTACATTTTTATTTCTTAATGCAGGACGCAGGCACATGATTTGTCCATCAGCTTTACTGTCCGTCAAATCCGGGAACCCGTCAAAATTTTCCAGCACTACCGGAGCTTCTGTTTCAATATAGTCTTGTGGAAGTTTAACCCCCATTGGAAGTGGAAATGGTTTCAATCCCAATTTTTTTAATTTTCCTTCCAGGTCTTTAATTAATGGCTCGTAGGTGAGTGGCGCAAGTGGATATTCAGATTTGGCCGGAGGCTCACTCGGGTCAACCCCTCTTTTGCCATGAACGCTGTATAATTTTTCTGCCTGCTCATAATAATTTTCAAAAGCATCATATTTTAAGGGCCATGCAGGAGAAATGCCTCCATAATGATTTACTTCTTCAAAATCAGATTCACGAAAACGGAACATGGCAGCGCCATACATTTTACTGTTGCCACCCACATTATAATGTATAAAAGGTTTGAATGGTTTATCATCTTTATCATACCAATCTTCCTTTGGCCGGTAACGTCCATTGGCCACTACTTCTTTTGGATCCCAGTTTTCTTTTTCCTTTGGAATAAACCCACCTCTTTCCAGGATCAGGATTTTTTTACCTGTTGGCGCCAGTTTATATGCAATAGTACTGCCACCGCTGCCGGTGCCGATGATGATGAAATCGTAATGATTGGTCATAAAAATAATTTAAGTGATCACAAAGAAACCCTCAGATCAGCTTAATAGCTGTCGGTTGTAAGACGGAAACCAGGTAATTTTTAATAGCAGTTTAATTTTTGAATTCTATGTCAGGCAACAGACAGCAACTACTGAGATGCTTAACCAATTTTGTTTTAAAATTTAATAAATGAAAAAAATATCTGTACTGGTTACCGGGTTATTGCTCAACTTTATTTCAATCCATGCTCAGAAATCACCCGTATTTATTGTTGACGGGAAAGCCATCCGGGGGTATGATCCGGTAGCTTATTTCACCGAAGGAAAGCCGGTGAAGGGAAATGAAAAACTGGCTTTAACCTGGAACAATGCTGCATGGAATTTTTCATCTCAGAAAAACCTGGACCTTTTTAAAGCAAATCCTGAAAAATATGCCCCGCAATATGGCGGTTATTGTGCCTATGGTTTATCAAAGGGTTATAAAGCTAAAACTGTTCCTGAGGCATGGACCATTGATAAGGGCAGATTGTATTTAAACTATAGTCTTAGTGTTCGAGATGATTGGGATAAAAACCGCAAGGAAAGAATTGAAAAAGGAAATAACTATTGGCCAAAAATCAAAGACAAAGAATAATGATGATGAAAAAAGGTTTGATCTATTTGCTGGCTACTTTCATGATGATGCCATCTGTTTTCAGTCAATCAATTTCGCTGAATGACAGTAACATCATTTACAAAAACCAGGATGGGAAAGTGCTGACTAAACCTGAAGTTCAGGAATTGATGAAGGGAGTATTTTCTATAAGGCAGGACATTGCAAATGGACAAAAAACTATTACGATCATTCCATCAGGAAAAGACGAAAGAGCTGTTCAGGATGCAAAGACGGAGGCTTATATATCAAGCCTGTTAAATAAACCGCTGAAAGAATTTAAGCTATCAGATCTTGCACAAAAGAAATGGAATTCAAAAGAACTGAAAGGAAAAGTAGTCGTCATTAATTTCTGGTTTACCACCTGTAAGCCATGTATCCTTGAAATGCCTCATCTGAATAAGCTGGTTGAAGATAATAAGATGAATCCTGTTGTGTTTCTGGCTCCCGCACCTGAAAACGAAACACAGATCACAAAATTTTTAAAGAGATACAGTTTTGATTATACCATTTTACCTGCATCCCTTTCTTATATTACTGCGCTAAATGTTGAAAATTTTCCTACGCATCTGGTAGTAGATAAAAAAGGAATCATCCGGAAAGTATTTATCGGATATGCGGATGATATAAAGGAAAAATTACAAACTGATATTGATAAACTGATTAAATAATATTATGTCTCTGAATAATTCTTCCGAATTACAACTGGAAAAGGAAACGCTTCGTATTGAAACTTTCAGTGATGGGGTGTTTTGTATTGCCATTACATTATTGTCAATAGAAATTGGAGTAGAAGTACATGGCGAAATCAGCAATAAATCATTAACACATGCATTGCTTGCGAAATGGCCCTTATACCTTGCCTATGTAACCAGCTTTATCAATATTCTGTTATCATGGATTGGGCATCACAGCCTCTTCAAAATGTTCCGGCAATCAGATAATGCAATAATGATCACCAATGGAATTTTATTGATGTTGGTTGCATTGGTTCCATTTCCTACAAAAACGCTGGGTGAGTTTTTGCTGACCGGAGGTTTTCAGACTGCAGTTATCTTTTATACGGGGTATTTTGTTTTGATCAGCCTTGCATTCCGTTTACTCTGGTATGTTGCTAATCGGAAAAAAGGTTTGCTGATGAATGACGTAACAGTAATTCATATCAGAAATACCACAAGAAATGAAAATATCGGATTGATCTGTAATAGTATAATTCTTGTAGTAGCTTTTTTTAATCCCTGGTTGGCATTGGGTCTCAGCTTTGCTATGTGGATTTACTGGATTGTCTTTGCATAGATAATTTTTTCGCTGATAGATTTATCCAATCAGGTTTATACTTTTTCCGGTATAAAATATTCCCGTATTACATCTTTATCTTTGTTGTCAATCGTTATGGCAATATTTATTACTCTTGCCTGAATAAAGAAGCTGCATCTGAATGCTGCTGATTGTTTTATCTGAATGCTGAAAATCCGGAAGTCAATTATGATGAATGTTATTGAAAAAATCAAAGTGCTTTTAAAAAAAATATTTGACCGGATCAACAACGAGCAATTAAAAACAAACATACTGCAGGCTTTGCCCTTTTGGGTGGCTTCACTTATCACTGGTTTTGCTGCCGTTACCTATGCAAAACTTTTTGATCTTGCAGAAAAGGCGAACAACAGTATCTATACGCTTAATCACTGGCTCTTATTTATTATTACTCCGGCTTGTTTTGTTTTTGCCTGGTGGATCGTCAAACGGTTTGCACCCTTTTCCAGGGGAAGTGGCATCCCACAGGTGATGGCCTCTATTGAACTGGCTACACCAAAAGACCAGCATAAAATTGACAGACTTTTAAATCTGAAGAATATCCTGATGAAAGTTATTTCGAGCCTGGTGATGGTATTCGGAGGAGGGGCGATTGGCAGAGAAGGACCAACAATTCAGATCGCCGGATCCATTTTCAGGTATATCAATAAAATATTACCTGCATGGTGGCCAAAAATTTCAAAAAGAAATATGGTGATGACCGGTGCTGCTGCCGGACTAGCTGCTGCATTCAATACACCCCTCGGAGGAATTGTATTTGCTGTTGAAGAATTAACGAGAACACATATTAATAATTTCAAAACAGCAATTTTTACATCTGTAATTATTGCCGGATTAACTGCACAGGCCATATTGGGTCCTTATCTATACCTGGGTTATCCGGATGTTAGTCATTTAACAGGATCCATATTTTTCTGGGTAGCGATTGTTGCAGTTGTAACAGGAGTATTAGGAGGTTTGTTATCCAAATTTATTTTACAGATATTCAGATGGAAAGCAAAATTTCGTTTTTCCCATCATCATCTTTTATATGTGTTGGGTTGTGCAATTGTTATTGCAGGGTTGGCCATATTTGTCAATCATAATGTGATGGGTTCGGGAAAGGAAATGATGACTACTGCTTTATTTACCGATGAAAAATACACTTCATGGGAAATGCCATTGTTAAGAACTATCGGACCTTTATTGTCATTTACAACCGGAGCGGCCGGAGGTATTTTTGCGCCAGCACTCAGTGCAGGTGCAAGTGTAGGATCATTGATGGCAAGCTGGATTGATTTGTCGGCTCAAAATACCAATATGCTGGTGCTGGCTGGTATGGTGGGTTTTTTAACAGGTGTTACAAGAACTCCATTTACTTCGGCCATCCTGGTTTTGGAAATGACGGATCGGCACAATGTAATTTTTCATCTGATGATGGCAGGCATGCTGGCCAGTTTATCAGCTTTACTTATCGATCGCAAATCTTTTTATGATCATTTAAAACTTCAATATTTAAATGAAATAAACAGTGAAGAGGAAAAAGAAAACAACGGCAAAGAAAATGCAGAACGTCAGCTTTGACAGTATTGACGAATTTCTTGAATTTTTACCGGAGGAAGAACTGAAGATCGTGGAGCTTCTCCGAAAAATTATTTTCAGTTGCATTCCTGACGTTGAAGAAAAACTTTCTTACAATGTTCCTTTTTATAAACGGCATTCAGGTATTTGCTTTATCTGGCCATCATCAGTTAACTGGGGCGGAATGAAACAAAGGGGAGTGAGGTTTGGATTTATGAAAGGATACCTGATGCTGGATGAAATAAATTTCCTGGATAAAGGAGACAGGAAACAGGTGTACTGGAAGGATTTTTATACCCTAAAAGATATTGATATTGACCTGTTGAAAGCCTATATTTTTGAAGCAGCATTTATTGACCAGGAGAAAATGAAAAAATCAAAAATGTCTTGAATGCATTTCGGGGGTTTATCTGAATTTATTTTTAAATGAATCGAATTATTCCGGTTTATTTGAAACAATTTAAGATTAAACCATTTTTTCCCGGCTTTTCATTACTGAATCTCTGCCATTTTTTTCTTTTTCGCTTTTACAAGTTTCGGGGTATACAATTCATGATCTTTCATCACTCTCAAAATTTCTGCCACTCCCCAGGCCTGGGCCACACATCCTCTTGGATGAAAAGGTGCATCTGCATCAAATATTTCAGACACCTGGCCGATACATCCTTCATTCAAATGAAATGTAAAATCTTCAATCACTTTTTTGGCGTTTGACTTTTCACTTTTTATTTTTACCATTGCATCCACATAGGCTCCCAACAACCAGCTCCATACTGTTCCTTCGTGATAAGAAGAATCCCTGTGCCACTGGTCTCCTCCATAATGGTGAACATAATGTTCGTCATATTCGGGTAAGCTGCGCAGGCCAACAGGAGTATGTAATTTTTCTGCTATAATATTAAATACAGCTTGTGCTTTTTCCCTTTCAATCATGGCAAAGGGTAAACTGATGGCAAATAATTGATTTGGTCTTAAGGTACTGTCCGGGTTTCCATGCTCATCAATCACATCATGCAAATAATTTCCTTTTTCAAACCAGAACAGTCTGTCAAAACTTTCTTTTGCTTTTGCCGCACTTGCTTCCACTGCATCTGCATCTTGTTTTTGTTTATTCATGCGGAGCAGTTCAGCAAATATTTTCAAAACATTGTACCAAAGGGCTTGTATCTCCACTGGTTTACCCATTCTTGGTGTTACTACCCAGTTGCCGATCCTTGCATCCATCCAGGTGAGCTGCTGACCAACTTCGCCGGCGAAAAGCAATCCATCTTCATCTGTTTGAATATTGTACCTGGTTCCTTTAAAATGCCAGTCAATAATATCTTTCAGCACAGGCAGAATTTCATTCAATACAAATTTCTTATCTCCACTGGCCTGTAAATATTTATAAACGGCTATAAAATACCAGAGCGTTCCATCAACATTATTATACTCGGGCGGCTCTTTTTCCTGGAAACGATTTGGTAACATACCCATACTGACACTTTGTGCAAAGGCAGAAAGTATTTTTTTGGCATCTTCAAATCTTCCTGTACTTAAAGTAAGGCCGGGCAGCGAGATCATCGTATCACGACCCCAATCAGTGAACCAGTGATAGCCTGCAATAACAGTTTTCTCTTCTTCTCTTTTAACTATGAATTGATCAGCAGCAAGAATTAGTTGTTGCAATATTTCATCTTTTGGTAAATTCTTCAATAAATTCTTTCTTCTTTTTAATTCCTGTTTTACAAGATCCTTTGCCTTTCTTCCTTCCGGATTTTCTGTTGAAATAATAATGTTTAATTCATCAGCTTCTGCCAGCTGAACTGAAAAAATCCCATGATTAAATAAATCTTCCGTAAAATCCAGTCCGCGGTATTGTTCTACGCTATACTTGAAATTTTTAAACCACCTCGGTGTATGTTGATAAGTTGAACCAGGTATATTAATATAGATATTGGTTTCACCATCCGGTTCGTTGTGAAATATTCCATGTTTAAAATCAGCATCCCAGTGCATACGTGGTGATTCATGACCCAGTTCATGATAGCCTCTTGCAGCCATCAGGGGCAATAGCTCCAAAGTGAATGCAGCATCAGCTTTCTCCACTTTATATTGAATGACCAGGGTATTTTCTCCATGAATCATGGAAATGGTTTTCTTTAAACAAATCCCATTGACCTCATAAGTCCATTCCGGGAAAAAGTCTTTGGTAAAACTTTCGAGGTATTGATGGCCCGCAGGATGAAGCACATCACCATCATATAGATTGCAACTTAATTCATACCTATTTTCACCAGAA
>CAZOOT010000034.1:0-26547 GCA_964581455.1 uncultured Chitinophaga sp.
TTTGCAATCTCTTCTACATCTGCATCTGTAATAGCTGACGCACCTTTGCGAACTTTTTCACTCATTAGTTCAGCTATGCGGCTTTCAATATCGTTGATGATCTCATCTCGTCCTTCTTCATTTGCAAAATAGCGGCGAAGGCTTTCGATATAACTCTGCAACTTTTCATATGCAGAGTCCTCAATGGGAACCACTCTACCGCTTAAGTTAATATTAATGATCTTTTTCATGTTCTGAATTTTTGTGGTTGAAGTTTATGGTTCAGTTGCCGGGTTAGTTTTTTGTGTTAACGTATTTATTCCATTGGAAAGCTCCTGCCAGGTTGTTTGTAATTCCTTATAAAACGATTCGCCTTTTTCTGTCAGCGAAAAATATTTTCTTGGAGGGCCGGAATTACTTTCTACCCAACGATAGGAAAGCATTTCAGCATTTTTAAGCCTGGTGAGTAAAGGATAAAGGGTACCCTCAAGAATTTGAAGATTAGCCGCCCTCATCTCTTCCACTATATCACTGGGATAAGCCTCGCCTCTTCTGATGATGGAAAGAATACAGAACTCCAGTATTCCTTTTCGCATCTGGCTTTGTGTGTTTTCAATATTCATAACTTTCTTCTTTATTTATTTTTTGTGAAAAGCAGAAGGACAGGGAGAGGGTTTTATTTTTTTGTTCTTTAATGGTTATGCTTTTCATCTTTATTATAATTTCATATCAAAGATAGGGTGATAGTTGGTACTATACAACACACAGTACTGTATTTTTAAAGGTTGTTGATGCTGTGGGATATCAAAAATCCAACACAATCTGATAAATTACAATGATTTAGGCATAAATTTCACTCTTTAAAAAAAGATTTGAGATATTGATAATTGGAAAAATAGATTGATGAGATGCATAAATTGGTTTCGTTTTAAGATTGATTTTCTAAACTTTGGATCTATGAATCAAAAAAAATCGGCGTTTTATTTATTAATATTTACATGTATAATCCTGGTTTCATGTTCTGATAGATATCTGTCATTTAAAAATCAATACCAATTTAAAAGCAATGACGGAAAGCCGGATTATTCAGATTTGAAATACTGGGCCGCCCATCCTCATAAAAGGGATCCGTCGGATAGCATTCCGCTACCGCTCAGAAATGAAAACAGGGATACGGTTGCAGATGTTTTCTTTTTACATCCTACGATGTATACCATGAAAACGGAATCAAATAAACTGAATGCGAATATCGATGATGATTATATTAATGCAAAGACAGATTACTCAACGATACTTTACCAGGCAAGTGTATTCAATCAACATGCAAGGGTGTTTGCTCCAAGATATCGGGAAGCTCATATAAGTGCATATGCTTTTCGTGATTCTGCAGCATCTTACAATGCGTTTAATTTTGCATATAATGACATAAAAAAATCATTTGAATATTACCTGCAACATTATAATAATGATCGACCAATAATTATTGCTTCACACAGTCAGGGGTCTACACATGCATTAAGGCTACTCAAAGAGTTTTTTGAAAACCAACCCCTGCAAAAAAAGCTTGTGGCAGCTTATGTTATTGGAATGGAAATCCCGGAAAATTATTTTAAATCTTTAAAAATGTGCGAAAACCCAACACAAAACGGCTGTATTACCGGGTGGAGAACTTTCAGGAAAGGGTTTCTTCCGGACTACGTAAAAAACAACAGCCTTAAATCGTGGGTCAGCAATCCGCTTACATGGAATTCAAAAGAAGAATATGCTCCAAAAAGTAAAAACAGCGGGAGTGTATTGTATAAATTTAATAAGATCTATAAATCAAGTACAGATGCACAAATAAACTCAGGTGTACTGTGGGTAAAGAAACCAAAATTCCCCTGGAGCTTTTTATATTTTTCAAAAAACTATCATGCAGGTGACATCAATCTGTTTTATATTAATATCAGAGAGAATCTGGAAGAAAGAATCGGCAATTATTTAAATAATAGCACAAAAGAATAATAATTTAAGATTTTTTTCGCTCTGAAACTTAACATTAAGAAGTAAATTCATAAGAATAGTCATCCGGAATACTGATTCATATCAAGACTAATGAGCTTCCTGGAATTTATATTTAAACCTCCAAAATATTTAATATGAAAACAATAATAGTACCAACAGATTTTTCACCAGGAGCAACGAATGCTATAAATTTTGCAACCAATATGGCGCTGGATATAAATGCCAGTATTACATTGTTACACGTTTACCATGCACCTATTGCAATGAGCGAAGTTCCCTCTCTGGTTATTTCTACGGAAGTTTTAAAAAAAGAAAGCGAAGAAAAATTAGGAGAACTAAAGCAAGTGGTTGAAAAAATTTCTTCAAATAAAATTAAAGTATATACAGAGGCAAGAAGTGGTAATGTGATTGATGAAATTGAATCTTTGAGCAAACACATAAATCCGTTTGCCATCGTCATGGGTGCTATCGGTGTCAGTGGTATTGAAAGAATTTTATTTGGCAGCAACGCTTTGCATGCCATCAGAAATTTAACATGGCCCGTGCTGGTGGTGCCGAAGGGAAAGGAATATGGAGAAGGAATAAAAAAAATCGGATTTGCATGTGACTTCAGGCAAGTAGTAGAAACCACCCCTGTTCATTTTATAAAACAAATTGTGAAAGAATTTGCAGCAGAACTACATGTGTTGAATGTGGATTATAAAAACAAAGAATTTGGTCCGGACACTCCGGAACAATCTATGTTATTAAACGAATTGCTGAAAGGGATGGATCCTGTTTATCATTTTATCGAACACGAAGATATTGAAGACGGCATCACCGGTTTTGCAGAAAAAAACAACCTGGATTTAGTAATTGCTATTCCTAAAAAGCAAAAACTTTTTGAGGGAATATTTAAATCTGGCAGCACAAAACAATTGGTTATGCAATCCCGGATACCGGTAATGTGTATTCATGAAGAATAAAAAAATTACAGTAACTATTATAAATTAAAATTCTGCGCTACCGGGGGTTCTGGGAAAAGCGATCACGTCCCGGATATTATTCATTCCGGTTACAAATTGTACCATTCTTTCAAACCCTAGTCCAAATCCTGCATGTGGCACGGTGCCAAATTTTCTGGTATCCAGGTACCACCAAAGCTCTTCTGCAGGAATATTCATTTCTTTCATTCTTGTTTCCAGCTTGTCTAATCTTTCTTCTCTTTGAGATCCACCAACAATTTCTCCAATACCCGGCGCAAGAATATCCATAGCGGCCACTGTCTTACCGTCATCATTTTGACGCATGTAAAAAGCCTTGATTTCTTTCGGATAATTATAGAGGATCACTGGTTTTTTAAAATGTTTTTCTACCAGGTATCTTTCGTGTTCGCTTTGCAGATCCATGCCCCATCCTGTAATTGGAAACTGAAACTTTTTTTTCTTGTTATGATTGCTGTCTTTTAAAATTTCTATTGCATCGGTATAAGTAAGTCTTTCAAAATTATTGTTCAGAATAAACTCCAGCTTTTCCAGCAAGCCCATTTCACTGCGTTTTTCTTGTGGCAATTGTTTTTCTTCTTCGGTTAACCTTTGTGCAAGAAAGTCCAGGTCTTCTTTGTTATTATCTATAACATATTTAATTATATAGCGGATGAACTCTTCAGCAAGATTCATATTGTCTTCCAGGTCACAAAAAGCCATTTCTGGTTCTATCATCCAGAATTCAGCAAGATGACGGGCCGTATTGGAATTTTCTGCCCGGAAAGTTGGGCCGAAAGTATAGATCTCGCCAAATGCAGTAGCGCCTAATTCGCCTTCCAGCTGTCCGCTAACTGTAAGATTAGTTGCTCTTCCAAAAAAGTCTTCTTTGAAATTAATGCTACCATCATCATTTTTTGGAGGATTTCCAAGCGGCAATGTACTTACACGAAACATTTCGCCGGCACCTTCCGCATCGCTGGCGGTAATGATTGGTGTATGCATATAAATAAAACCCTTATCATTATAAAACTTATGTACCGCAAAAGACAAGGCATGACGAATGCGAAATACTGAACCAAATGTGTTGGTGCGAAATCTCAGGTGAGCAATTTCTCTCAGAAACTCAAGAGAATGTTTTTTAGGCTGAAGCGGATATTTCTCTGCATCACAATCACCCAGAATTTCTATTGAAGTAGCGTTCATATCCATTTTTTGTCCCTTACCCAAAGAAGGAACAACATTGCCGGTTACTTTCAGGGATGCCGAAGTGGTAATTCTTTTCAGAATACCATCTTCAAAATTTCCAAGCGTTAAAACAACCTGTAGGTTATTATTTGTGCTTCCATCATTTAAAGCCACAAATTGATTATTGCGAAATGTACGAACCCATCCCATTACGGTTACTTCTTGTCCTGCCGGCTCCATTGCCAGTAACTCCTTTATTTTTATTCTTTTATTGAACATATTCTCTTGTTAATGTTTCTTTTTGATGCAAATATATAAGCGGGCAAAGGTAAGATTCATCGGGGAACTATTGCAGAACGGAGTCCCGATGCATTGGGACAAAAGAAGCTCAATCAGGGATATAGAGCCGGCCAATATCTTAAAATTTGCATATTTAAGATTTTAGACTAATATTGTATTGGAAAAACCGATAAATACGTCCTCAAATTTAGCTCATCGTTGTTTCGGATTCCATTCAAATAAATTTCAAATCAAAATTTTTCCGGAAGGCCATCTCCGGCACAATCAAGGAAGATCAGTGAATCAGAATATGTGACTAACCTCAAGTTTTTTGTATGTATGACATTTTGCAATTGAACGATATGCTCGTTCCCGAATTACTGGACGTTGCTGACCAATTAAATATTCCAAACGCTAAAAAATTGGGTAAACAAGACCTGGTTTATAAAATTCTTGACAGCCAGGCGGTAAAAGCCAGTGAAAAGAAAAGCGGGGAGCCAGATGAGCGGGCAAAACGTAAACGAATCATCAAAACATCTACAGGCATTTCTACGGAAGAGGCAATTGTAGAAGAAAATAATAACGATAACAATATGGCAAAAGCTTCAAAATCTTCTGGCGGAAAAGCCGGAAGCCGCAAGGACGAAAAACCAATCCTGAAAAAAGCCCGCAAAAAAAGCGAAGAAGAATCGGTTGACATCGTTTCATCTGAAGAAAATCAGGAAGTGGAACCCGAACAAATAGTTTCTGAAGAAACCGAAATTCAAGATCCCCCAACTACAGATTCGGAGACCCCGGCTCAACAAAAAGTTTACCCACAACGCAGAGATCAGGCTTTCAACATTGAATTTGATGGCGTGATCCTGTCTGAAGGAGTACTGGAAATGATGCCTGATGGGTATGGCTTTCTTCGTTCTTCCGACTATAATTATTTGTCATCACCCGATGATGTTTATGTTTCTCCGTCTCAGATCAAATTATTTGGCTTAAAAACCGGGGATACCGTTTCTGGTGCAGTGCGGCCGCCAAAAGAAGGGGAAAAATATTTTGCGCTTTTAAAAGTAGATAGAATAAATAATAAAAAACCGGATGAAGTCCGGGACCGTGTACCATTTGATTACCTGACACCACTTTTTCCATTTGAAAAATTAAACCTGTTTGATGCAGCAGATAATTATTCTACAAGAATAATGGATCTTTTTACGCCAATAGGCAAGGGGCAAAGAGGACTGATTGTTGCACAGCCAAAAACAGGAAAGACCATGTTGCTGAAAGCAGTGGCAAACGCCATTGCAAAAAATCATCCTGATTGTTATCTGATGGTTGTTCTGGTAGATGAAAGACCAGAAGAAGTAACAGATATGGAACGCAGTGTAAAAGCTGAGGTCATCGCTTCTACGTTTGACGAGCCGGCTGAAAAACATGTAAAGGTTTCTACAATGGCTTTACAAAAAGCAAAACGTCTTGTTGAGTGCGGGCACGATGTTGTGATATTGTTAGACTCAATTACCCGTCTTGCCCGTGCACACAATACGGTAGCGCCATCATCTGGTAAAGTTTTATCAGGCGGAGTGGAAGCAAATGCCATGCAGAAACCAAAACAATTCTTCGGCGCAGCAAGAAAAATTGAATACGGAGGATCTTTAACAATCATTGCAACAGCGCTGGTTGATACCGGAAGCAAAATGGACGAGGTGATCTTTGAGGAATTCAAAGGAACCGGAAATATGGAATTACAGCTGGACAGAAGATTGTCTAACAGAAGAATCTATCCGGCTATTGATCTTGTTGCCTCATCTACGCGGCGAGATGATTTGTTGCTTGACAAAGATGTATTGCAGAGGATGAACCTGCTCCGTGTTTTCCTTAATGACATGAACTCGGAAGAAGCTATGCGTGAATTGCTAAACAGAATGAAAGGAACAAAAGATAATGAAGAGTTCTTGGCAAGTATGAACAGGTAATCCAAAACTGTTTGTCAACAGAAACTAAATAAAAATCAAACCGCTTGCAAACAGGCGGTTTTTGTTTTTTAGAAAACTAAAATAATAATTGACAGTGTCACCAATTTCTTCGCCTTGTTCTTTATTCAACATTTTATATAACTGCTTTAAATTCGTACTTGGGTATGGCGGCAGAAAAATTACATATTGAACAATTTATTGAGTTGGCAAATGATCATTTACTGATTGATGTCCGTAGCCCGGGAGAATATATGCATGCACATATTCCGGGTGCATATAGCATGCCATTGTTTAACAATGAAGAAAGAGCCATTGTTGGAACAAAATATAAACAGGAAAGCAGAGAGTCGGCCATTAAGATTGGCTTGGATTTTTTTGGTCCGAAGATGAGAAAGATGACAGAAGAGGTGGAAGAGATTGTAAAAAAACGGGTATCTGAATTTCACCAAGCGGGATCAAAAAAAATACTGATTTATTGCTGGCGGGGTGGCATGAGAAGCGCTGCCGTTGCCTGGTTACTGGATCTTTATGGATACAAAGTTTATATACTTGCCGGGGGATATAAAAAATTCAGAAATTATGTATTAGATACTTTTAAAAAACCAATTAAATTAAAAATAATTGGTGGATATACCGGCTCGGGAAAAACAGAAGTATTGAAAGAACTGGGAAGAGAAGGTGAATCAATAATTGACCTGGAAGGAATTGCTAACCACAAGGGTTCTGCGTTTGGTAATATTGGATTACCTCCACAACCAAGCCAGGAAATGTTTGAGAATATTTTTGCTCAAAAGATCAATGATATTTTAAATAAAAAATCGGCATTCGGACTTCAGTTCTCAACCATTTGGTTAGAGGATGAAAGTCAGCGTATCGGCCTGGTCAACATTCCAAAAGACATTTGGCTGAATATGCGCAAGTCTTCAGTGTTTTTTATAAACATCCCTTTTGAAGAAAGAGTGAATCACTTAGGAGAGGAATATGGCAATCTTGATAAACAAAAAATGATTGAGGCAATTACCCGGATCAGGGAAAGGTTAGGTGGTCTTGAAGCAAAAAATGCGATCAGTTATTTACAAGAGGGAAAAACCAGAGAAAGCTTCAGTATTCTTTTGAAATATTACGATAAATGGTACAAGAAGGCCCTGCACAATCGGGAGGGATTAAATTCGTTATTACATATGGTAGATTCCGAATTTGTAACCCCTTTGAATGCAAGAAAACTGATCCAACAGCCTGAGTATCATGAAAAGTCTTAAGCTTTTATTATTCCTGTTTTTTTCTCCCTTATTAAGCCAATCTCAGGTATTAAGCGGTATTTGGACCGGGGGTTTGTCAAATGATAGTCTTACAATCAGAAAGGATCAGACTTTTGAAATTGCTTTATCTGAATCTGCGGGCAAAGTTTATGGCTATGTGTATTCAACTTTTATCGTAAACGACACACTTTATTATATTATCAAAAAAGTAAAAGGTGTAATAAAAGGAATGGTCTGTGAGGTAAAAGACGACGAAGTGGTTACACATAATTTTCAAAGGCCACCGGATAAAGGAATCAATGTGGTTTATACTTTCAGGCACGATCAACGGGAAAACGGATGGACAATTGATGGCAACTGGAAAACCAACGCCACCAAAAAATATTACTCTATTTCCGGCGAAGTAAATGCAACAGTAGAAAAAGACATTTCAAAGTCAAGGCTGTATGAACATCTCGGCGACCTGAATCTTCAAAACACACTGGTGTTTGAAAACTCAAAAAATATCAAGCCGGATAATGCAGGATCAAAAGAAAAAACAATTAAAAAGGATGTTGTTAAAACAAATGAGAAGCTGACTGAGGAAAGCTCTCAACGAGATGCTGCAATTCACCAAACTAAAACCTCCGGGGGGCCGGATGTAAAAAAACAAACAAGCAGTACACCAAAGGAAAACATAGCCAGAACAGAAAAGAAACTACCGAAGGAAAAAGAAATTAAAGAAGATGTGGTTAAATCACAGCTGAATAATGCTGAAGAGAAGATAGCAGATGCCGGCAATGTACAAAAGCCAATAGAGAACAGGACAGAAATAGAAACAAAAATTGCAATCACGAAACAAGAAGACACGAAGAAAGGAAAGCCAGGTGCAGAAATAAATAAACCTGAAACAAAGAACAGCTCATCAACATCAGTACAAAAACCAAAAGAAAATAAGAATGAAGCAATAAATGAAATTGTAAGCGCAAAGTCTGAAGACTTGAAGACAGAGAAGATTAATTCAGAAACAAAAAATCCGGAAGCGAAGAACAATAATGTAACGGCTATACAAAAGCCAAAAGAAATTAAAAAGGATACAATAAATGAAATTGTAAGTGCGAAGCCCGAAGAAGTAAAGACGGAGAAGGTTAATTCAGAAACAAAGAATCCGGAAGCGAAGAACAATACTACAGCAACAGCACAAAAGCCAAATGAAATTAAAAAGGATGCAATAAATGAAGTTGTAAGTGCAAAGCCTGTAGAAGCGAAGACTGAAAAGAGTAATTCAGAAACAAAGAATCCGGAAGCGAAGAACAATAATGTAACGGCTGTACAAAAACCAATTGATAAAAAAGAAATCCCGGGCAATACAATTGCAGTAAAAGAACAGCCCGGCAATAACACGGTATCAGATATTGCTAAAACAAAAGAAATTAATCAGGATGAAAAAAACACAGATCCTGATTATGTATTTGCAGAACTGAAAAGAAAAGAACGAAAACTAAACCTGGCGTCAACGATGATAGAAAGCAGGGCCTCTGTTCCAACTGAAACAATTTACTTTAAATCCGACAGCCTGGTACTTGCGCTGTACGATAACGGAGAAATAGACGGCGATACCGTAAGTGTATTATTGAATGGCGATCTGATTATTGAAAAGCAAGGCTTAAAATCAGCAGCATTTAAGAAGACTATCTACCTGGCTCCTGACGATACGGATTCATTGTTACTGGTTTTGTACGCTGAAAATCTCGGACTATACCCTCCTAATACCGGATTACTCATAGTAAAAGATGGCGATGAAAGTTATTATGTACGTTTCAATGCCGACTATAGTAAAAACGCCGCCATCTTACTTAGAAGAAAATTAAAGTGATCCGGTTCCCAATTAAAAAACGAGATTTGTAGCAACATGAATCCGGAAATCATTTTACAGGAAACCATAAAGCTTACTCAATTCTCTCATGGCGCCGGCTGTGGCTGCAAGATTGCGCCAGCTGTACTTGAAGAAATTCTAAAAACCAATCTTTCTTTACCAGCAGAAAAACTTTTGGTAGGAAATAACAGCAAAGACGATGCGGCAGTTTATGATTTGGGAAACGGAACGGCAATTGTTTCCACCACTGATTTTTTTATGCCGATTGTTGATGACGCATTTGATTTTGGAAGAATAGCGGCAGCCAATTCTATCAGCGATGTGTATGCAATGGGGGGAAAGCCGCTGTTAGCGATAGCGATTCTTGGATGGCCGGTTGAAAAACTACCTGCATTCCTGGCGCAAAAAGTAATGGATGGCGGAAGATCAATCTGTATAGAGGCCGGCATTTCATTGGCCGGTGGTCATAGTATTGATTCTCCTGAACCATTTTTTGGTCTTTGCGTTACCGGTACGGTCGCTATAGAAAACCTAAAAAAGAACAACACGGCTCAGAAAGGCGATCTTTTGTTTTTAACAAAACCTCTTGGCGTAGGCATTTTGTCAACAGCACAAAAAAGAGGATTATTAAAAGAAGGAGATCTTGCATTAATGATTGTCCAAATGTCAACTCTAAATAAAATTGGAGAAGAGCTTGGAAAAATAAAGGGAGTAACCGCCATAACAGATGTTACAGGCTTTGGACTACTCGGGCATTTAATAGAAATGGCAGAGGGAAGCGGATTATCTGCAGAATTATTTTATAATAAACTACCTCAGGCAGCAGGTGTAAAAGAGCTCATAAGCCAACGGGTTTTTCCTGATGCCACAACAAGAAACTGGAACAGCTATAGCAACAAAGTAAGATTTGAGAAAGCTCCACCGAACGACCCGCTTGGTCGTGGAGTGAATGTGATGGAGGCTTTTACGCTATTACCTGATCCGCAAACCAACGGGGGCTTGCTTTTTTCTGTAAAAGAAGATGCGGCGGAAGACATAAAAAACGTTTTGACTGAGGCCGGGCTGAATAAATTTGCAGAACCAATCGGAAGAATGATTTCACAGGGGGAAAAGATTGTTGAAGTAAAAACCTGAAGATGCCAATATATAGTAATGCAGAAATAAGAAAAGCTTTGGATGAAAAAATTACTGCATTCAACAATTATATTATCACGTTGAATGAAGAGCAATTCGAAGCTACCCCCGAAGGCAAATGGAGTGCCGGGCAAAACCTTGATCATCTTATCCTTTCAATCGGGCCCCTGCAGCTTGCTTACTCACTTCCAAAATTTATATTAGGTATCTTTTTTGGCAAAGCCAACCGTCCTTCCAGGCCATATGAAGCACTTGTAGAAAAATACAAATCCCGGCTTGCTTCCGGAGGCAGGGCAAGCAAACCGTTCATTCCTAAGAAAATAAATTTTACACAAAAAGAATTTTTGTTAGAAAAATATAATAAACACAAAGAAAAACTCATCCGTAAAATTGCAAGACAAAACGAAGAAGACCTGGACAGATATATTCTTCCGCATCCCTTATTAGGCAAGCTCACTTTAAGAGAAATGTTATTCTTTACTATTCATCATAACGAACACCATTTAACACTCCTTCAGCACAGAAAATAAATTTTCCTGTTTAATCAGATACCGTTTCAATTATAATTTGAAACCAATAGATATACCCAGTACCCTGTGTTTATTATTATTGTCTGCAGTATTACTTGTACCAGATTGCAACTTGGCAAGGCCCAATCCATAGTTTAGTGTTAACATCGTTTTTTTACCTTCAATTCCAACCTGGCCATTGAACCCGTAATCAAATCTTTTAATGATACCATAGCCGGCGCCTTCTTCATAGGAAGTTGTTGGATCATCATTTGAAAAAGTTATGTTTTCTTCATTATTAAAAGCTACGCCAAGAAATTTTCCTTCTGATTTTCTTTTTCCACCTACACCTATGGCTGCATAAGGCCCTGCACCAAAAATAAATTTTGCGTTATTATCCATCGGCGCCTTTAGTACAAGGTTTAAAGGTATTTCTACGTACCATGGATTTGAAGTTGCCCTGTAATAAGTAGCATTGGTAGTATTGCCAGATTGTGTTTTAGATCCTTTACCAGAGATCATTAAACCTGGTTGTAAAGACAGAAAAGGACTTAATGAGATATCTCCAGCTATACCGGCATGTAAGCTTAAAAGCATGTTTGCTTCATCTACACTTCCGTTTGCATTATAAGAGACATTTGCAAGATTTACGCCTGCTTTAAAAAAAGTTGAGGAATTCTGAGAGTGACTGTTTATGAAGCCAATAAGTAAAATTGACAGGGCTAGGATTTTCTTTTTCATGATCATTGTTTTTGAGTTTTATTAATCTTGGCAAAGATTTTGCCAGAATGGTGTTTGGTAACAATTAAAAGCGGAAATAAATATTAATCAACGGAAAAAAGCTCTTTGAAAAAATATTTCTGAACAGATTAAACCAGTGAATAAAGATATTGTCTTAAACTAGCCTTAAGCCACCAGAAGAACAGCCGATATTAAATTTTAAACCAGGGCTAAAGATCGGTATTCAAGATTTTTCCACTAAAAAAATAAGGATCCAGAACGTGTAAATATATAGTGTATTATTAATTATTAAATTTTTAAAACAAAAACCATGAAGACTACAATTAAAAAAACATTGTCATTAGCAGTTGCAAGTTTTGCTTCGGCGATTTTATTTGCACAAATAAATGTGGGAGTAGTTTCGACAACTAATGCAGCGGCATCAGTTGCAGCCAGTACAACGGCATTAACAAAAACAACTACGGCTGTTACAGAAACCGTTAAAGCAACTACAAGTGCTACATTAAGCAAGTCTGCAGACTTAAAAGCAAGCACATCTGCAAGAGCAGAAAACAAGATCCGCAAAGCAGACAGGATTGCTTCAGAATCCAAAAAGGAAATTAAAAGCAATGCAGACATTAAAACTTCTGCTGTTATTGATGCAGATGCAATTTTAGAAACAAATTCTGTTTTAACTGCCGGCAATTCAGCTGCCAGTGTAAATGGTAGTTCTAATAATTCTGCCAACGCAACTGCTGATGCTTCTGTTAATGGAAGCGGAACCATAGAGTCTGGTGAAGAAGCAACTGACAGGGCATCTGGAAATATCGAAAAAAAGAAAGATGCAACTATTGAGAAGGTAAAAGAGAAAAAAGCATCAGCACAAAGTGAAACCATGGCAAAGGTAAAAGCTACAAAAGAGACAGCTGCTTCGGCAAAGCCATCAGTTGAAACAAAAGCAAACGCGGAAATAAAATCTGATACTAAAGCAACAGTTACCAAACAATAATTGAATTGACGGTTTGATGTTGAATTTGAAATTCCAATGGGGTGCCTGGTGAAAATATCCGGCATCCCATTTTATTAAAACACTATTCAGATGAAAAAGAATATATTTTATTACCTGTTATTAATTCTGTTTGTTGCGGAAACACCAGTTTTTGCACAGGAAAAAAACGGGAAAGAAAACGAGGGTGAGTTTAAGATCGGTCTTTTTTATAATAGCAACTTGAATTATTATGGCAGAACAGACAGCCTTCGCAGCAGCGGTGTATTCCCCATTGCGGAAATCTGGTTCAATAAAAAATTATACCTGAGCGGGGCACCTGTATTTGTTTCAAATAATATTGAAAAGTTTAAATATGCAGGGACTATTGCCACACTGGGATATCTTGCAAAAAGCGAAAACGAAAAACTCTTGTTTCATCTGTTTATTACCAAACCCATTTATAACGAAAGTAGTACACTGGTTCAGTCTGCCTTAAAAATACAGGGAAGCGCCAATTTCACATTTTTAAATAAATTTCTCAACTTCTCAATAGGGGGAGATATAAAAGGGAGCGATAAAATTGATTACGGTTTTAATGGTGGACTGGATCATATTTTCAGGTTTGAATTACCAGGCGAAACAGTGTTGGTTATAGATCCTTCTGCTTATGTATTTGCCGGAACACAGCAATTCACAAAAACCTATTACAAGAAAAGTAATTTCTTATTTTTTCCCGGAATTGACCAGCAAGTTTCGGAGGAAGTAAGCAAATTGAATATACTTTCTTATGAACTTTCTGTGCCAATCATACTCGCAAAGAACAAAATACAATTTTCGCTTAACCCGGCATATGTTATTCCTCAAAATCTGATAACAGTAGAAAACAGACCCGAACTTTCTGAACGCGGAAGGGATATGTTTTATATAACGATGGGAGTAAAACTTGGTTTCTGAATTTGATAATTCAGCATGAAAAAAGAAATTTATGAAAACAAAAATTATATTAATTACCTGCTGTCTGTTGTTTATTATTGGTTGTAGAAAAACAATTAATCCATATTCAAACAATCCATCTGATTCCGATTATTTTTATAATCGTCCTGTAGGCGCTTCGGCAAATGAAAT
Source organism: uncultured Chitinophaga sp. (assembly GCA_964581455.1). Classification (GTDB taxonomy): domain Bacteria; phylum Bacteroidota; class Bacteroidia; order Chitinophagales; family Chitinophagaceae; genus VBAS01. The sequence continues at coordinate 13,967 of CAZOOT010000034.1, forward strand.
ATTAAGCGATATTAGATTTAAGTCCCTGAAAGTGGAAGTTCAATATATGGCCGGATTTGAACCCAACTCCAATTCCTTGATCCATCTTCATAATCTATTGTCTTCAATAGTTAATAAACCAGGGGGCATTATCATCGAAACCAAAGAAATTCCTGCTTCTGCATCAACTCAATTATCAACTACGCAGGTTTTACAAATAGAAAACAATAACCGCACAGCCTTTTCAATTGGCGACCAGTTTGCTATTTATATTTTATTTACAAATGGAAGCCATACAGATAACAATGTTTTGGGAGCGGCCTATAAAAATTCATCGATGGTGGTATTCGGAAAAAATGTAAAGGATAATTCCGGCGGCCTGGGTCAACCAAGCCGTGTAAAACTGGAATCTACGGTGATGGAACATGAAATTGGACACGTTCTTGGGCTGGTTGATATTGGCTCAGCCATGCAAACAAATCATAAGGATGCCAATCACGGCAACCATTGTAATAATTCAAATTGCCTGATGTATCATTCTGCCGACACCAAAGAAGTTCTTGGTTTTTTAATTACAGGAAATACGCCATCATTCGATGCTAATTGTTTGGCCGACCTTCGGGCTAACGGTGGAAAATAAACAGGGTTTGTTTTAGCTTATTTTTTTTGTAAAAATATTTCAGCCATCATACATCTCACACTGCCTCCTTCGGCAGATTCAATTGTAGGAATAGCGACCGGTAAAAGCCTGCAATAAACAGAGAGAGCTTCTTTTTGCTCATCTGTAAGTGAAGCAAATGCGGTTTGGCTGAGTATTAAAAATTTTTCTCCCTCTTTATTTTGAACATTAAGCATATTGCCTGCAAAGGCATGCATTTGTTCCCTTGTAATGCGGATCACCTCATGAGCGGAGCTGTCTAGCAATTGTTTTACGGCGATTAATTCCCATTCTTCATCAATAGCTTCTTCACAAAGGATTGCAAAATTTTCTCCCAGGGCCATCACCACATTTGTGTGATAAACCGGACGACCTTTTTTATCTGTAGCCAAAAAAACAATGGCTCTATATCCGTTGGTGTTTGCAAATTTTTCCAGGAGGCTGAAATCTGTTCTTGGTGAATGACAGGCATAAATAACTCTGTTATCGTGATCAAATACCATGCTACCGGTGCCTTCCAGAAATTTTCCCTCCACTTCATATTCGCTCCAGTCCTGTACATCTTTTACATGATAGTTGTTATTCAAATATTTTAAGATGTCATCTCTTTTTTCCGGCCTTCTGCTTGCTGCAAACATTGGGTATAAAAAAACAGTTCCATCCGGAGAAGTGCTAAGCCAGTTGTTTGGAAAAACAGCGGATGGCTTAATGGGCTCCGGAGTATCATCAATTACTATCACGAGGAGTCCCTTTTCCCTGAGAAGATCAACCATGCTATCAAATTCCCGTATTGCTTTTTCATGTATTTCAGCTGCCGGAGTTTTTGGAGAAGACTGAAAATAATTATTAGCTGCAGTTTCTGCATTTGCTCCAAATGCAGCAGGGCGAATCATAAGTATAGTGGAGACAACAGCCATTCTTTTATCCCTTAAAGGGATTTAATCAGGGAATCAATTTTTTTTGATAAGGCCCTGTCTTTTTCTGTAACTATATTTCCTGCACTATGCGTGTTAAGCCAGATTTCTACCTGGTTATAAATATTGGACCAACGGGGATGGTGATCCATTTTTTCAGCTTCAATAGCCACACGGGTCATAAATGCAAAAGCTTCGCTGAAGTCTTTAAACTGAAATTTCTTATATAGTGTATTATCTTTTTCTTCCCACATAATCATTTGAATTTTAGAAGATGATTAATTAAAAGATCAGGTGTTCTTTGTTCTTAATTTTTTCATAGACAAGCTCTACTACCAATTGAACTTCGCCAATAGTTCGCAGGTTATTTGTTTTCTCCAAAAGCATTTCGTCTGAAACAATATCGCCTTTCATCAACCACAAAAAATCCAGGTGTTTAAATTCCGGTAAAAGGTATTCGCCATCAAACTGGTTGTTGTATATATAATGTTCTAAAGACCCCGCCGGTTCACAATACTCATAGACACCAAAAAAATAATTCCTGTTTTTTCGAACAAGTTGGATTTCTATTTCATTGTTCAGGCGGAAATCAACTCCCAGCATATTATTGAGCTGCCAGCAAAATTGATAGTCTTTCACCGGAGCCATAATACCAAGTAAACGGGTTCCATCAAAAAAACTTTCAGTAATATCCTTTGTCTCTAAAATAAATTTACTCACGTAATGGATTGTGCTTACAATTTACGAATCAAAACTGTACTGCAGCCTCTATTGTTTCAGGTCCTCTTTTGAATTTTACTTTACTGCTATCACCTTTTTTAAACTTTGACAAGGCCTGCATATATTCTTCAACACTTGAAACACTATGTTCTCCCAGCTGAATAATTACATCTCCGGCTTGCATTCCTGCTTTTTGTGCTGCTCTTCCTTCGCTTACTCCGTCAATTCTTACCCCGGTACCGGCGTAGGTATAATCAGGCATTACCCCTAATGAAACGCTGAATCGGGCAGAGGTGCCGGTCTGTACTTCACGGGTTTTGGAAAAAGCAAATTTTTCGGTTTCAGAAGCGGCAGAAGAAATAATGGAGTTGATATAATTTATGATGCGCATTTCACCCACATAATTTACTTTTTCTGCATCATCGCTTGGTTTATGATAGTCTGTATGTAAGCCAGTGAAAAAGAATAAAACAGGAATATCTTTTCTGTAGAAAGAAGTATGATCGCTTGGCCCGGTTCCGCTGCTATCTATCTTGATGACAAGTGAAGATTTTTTCGGATTCGTGTTAATTAAAGAACTCCATTTTGGGGAAGTTCCAAAGCCGCCAACAGTTAATACCCCTGTACTGTCATTCAGCCGGCCAACCATATCCATATTGATCATATAGTTAATACTATTGAGATCAACAGTAGGATTATCTGTAAAAAATTTTGATCCGTTAAGACCCAATTCTTCTCCGGAGAATGCAATAAATAAATAATTATTGTTTTTTTGCTTCGAATTTTTCAGCATTCTTGCCAGCTCTATTAATGCAGCAGTGCCACTGGCATTATCATCTGCACCATTATGAATTAATCTTTCCCCGGTTCTGATCATGGAGTTGCCATCTTCGCCAAATCCCAGATGATCAAAATGTGCACCGAGTACAACAGTTGTGGCAGCTCCATTGTCCAGGTAGCCTACTATATTGCTGCCTGTTCGGTTCTTGTCCACGATCTTTACTTTCATTTTTATATCAAGCGAAGCGGTTTCGTCAGAAAAATATTTATTGGCAGCATCTTTCTTCACAAAGAGTACAGGAATTTCTAAAATCTCTGACCGGTCTTTGCTGTTGAATTGTAACTGATCGTCTGTGGAAGAAGAGTTGTATAGAATGATGGCAGAAGCACCTTTTTCTTTTGCTTTTTTCACATTGCTGCGTATATAATCATTCAGATCAAAATGAGGATTATTTTTATTTTCTTCCAATCCCGCTTTCAAATCATAAAACCAGGGCATATCGGCTTCCTGTAAAGCAATAGAGGGCAAAACTTCCATGCTGAAATTGGGAGAGAAGGAAAGCGGAAAAAAATCTTTTTCTAACTCCAGGTAATTGTTATTAATAATAAAATGTGTGGCTGGATCTATTTGTTTGCCATCATAAACATTAAAAGGTTGATAAAACCCGTTGGTTCCCCTTGGCTCAATTCCGATTTTTTGGAATTCAGTACTTATATATTCCATAGCCAATTTTTCTCCGGGGGTACCTGTTCTTCTTCCTTCCAGCTTGTCATCTGCCAGATAGCTGATATGTGTTTTAAGATTGGCAACAATTATTTTATCTGCCTTATTAAGTTTCGGTGGTTTGTTTTTTTGCGCAATTGAATTATTTGCAACAAACAAAAACAGCAATAATGAAATTTTAGAAAAAAGGTTCATTTCCGGTTTAGATTATTTGTTGCAAAGTTATTAATTGGGCCTGAGGGGAGAGGTTAAAATTCTGTCATATTATCAGCCATAAATTTTAATTAAACCACTTCTTCATTTACATCAAATTCCTTTTAAACACTTAAATGTAAGTGTGATCTTTTATTTAGGCCAGGAAATGAATAAGGGGATATTGATTGTTGTCATACTTCAGCTTCATGATAAGATTCATGTGTCAAACATCGAAATTCGTAAGTAAAGAAGACTGTTCCCGTTTACATTTGCAGGCTATAGTGCATAGAAATAAATTACATATAGGCCTTGTAGGAAATCCAAATAGCGGTAAAAGTTCGCTGTTTAATTGCCTTACCGGTATGAATCAGCAGGTTGGAAACTTTCCCGGAGTTACGGTAGAGATGAAAGTAGGCGAATCCAAAATTGATGAAGGTGTTTGGGCAGAATTTCTGGATTTACCCGGCGCCTACAGCATGTATCCAAGGCGTGAGGATGAGTTGGTGACTTATAACCTCCTGATGAATGATGAGCATCCTGAACACCCGGATATGCTGGTGCTGATCGTAGATGCCTCAAACCTTAAAAGAAACTTATTATTAGCTTCCCAGGTCATTGATTTAAAAATTCCTTCAGTTGTAGTGTTGACGATGATGGACCTGGCCAGAAAAAAAGGAATTGAAATTGATGTTCCGGGACTGGAAAGAGAATTAGGCGTACAAGTTGTTCCTGTAAATCCAAGAAAGAACAAAGGAATACAACAGTTAAAAAAAGTGCTCTCTCAGCTTTCAGGCAATCTTTCTCACAGCCATATCAGAAATTTTGTTCCCGATGCGCTATGGGGAATGGGTACTGTTCAGGCAATAAAAGAAAAGCTCCCGGAATTGAGTGACTATAAAGCGCTGCATCTTGCATTCAACCACGAAGGTTTGAAAATAAATAATGCAACAAAAAATATTGCTTTAGAATCTATAAAAGACATTTCGCTTAATAAGACCAAGTCTCAAGCTGCAGAGATCACTGACAGGTATGCAAGGATCAAAAACATAATACATCAAACCGTTGTTGAGCCGGATCCGCTGCAAAAAAATTTATTTACAGATAAGCTTGATAATATTCTTTTACACAGACGCTGGGGTTACCTGATCTTATTTGTTGTTTTATTTTTATTATTTCAAAGTGTATTTCTGGTAGCCCAGTATCCTATGGACTGGATTGAATATGGGTTTGCAAAAATTAACGCTTCACTTTCTTCATCACTTCCTTCTGTGTGGTGGAGTGATATATTAATTAATGGTGTACTTGCGGGATTAAGCGGCATCCTGGTTTTTGTTCCGCAGATCATGATCCTGTTTGGACTTGTTACAATATTGGAAGACACGGGCTATATGGCCAGGATCAGTTTTTTGAGTGATAGGCTCATGAGAAGTGTAGGGCTTAATGGCAAAAGCGTAATGCCCATGATCAGTGGTTTTGCCTGTGCTGTACCTGCAATCATGAGTGCAAGAAATATCGAGAACCGAAAAGAAAGATTGTTGACAATACTTATTACTCCGTTAATGAGTTGTTCAGCAAGATTGCCGGTCTTTACAATTTTGATCGCCCTGGTTATTCCAAATGTTTACTTGTTTGGTTTTTTAAATGTACAGGGATTGGTGATGATGGGTCTGTACCTGATGGGCCTTGTCATGGCTTTGGTTGTTTCATATATAGCAAAATGGTTTATTAAGATACAGGAAAAAAGTTTTTTCATTTTGGAATTGCCAACTTATCGTTCGCCACGATGGGGAAATATTTTTCAAACCATGGTAAACAAAGCAAAGATCTTTGTTTTTGATGCCGGCAAAGTTATCATGGTGATCAGTCTTATACTTTGGGGACTAAGTTCTTTCGGCCCCGGTAACAGAATGAAAGAAGTTACAGCTAAATACGAGCAACTAAAAACACAGCCCAATGCTGATTTAGATCTGTTGGATAAAGAATTTCACACTGAAATTCTGGAAAATTCTTATGCAGGAATATTAGGTAAGAGCATAGAGCCCGCCATTACTCCGCTAGGTTACGACTGGAAGATCGGAATTGCCCTTATTACTTCATTTGCAGCAAGAGAAGTATTTGTAGGCACAATGGCTACGCTTTATAGTGTTGGGGATCAGGATGAGAACAGTTTGAGATTAAGAGATAAAATGAAGGCGGCAAAATTGCAGGACGGCACTCCGGTTTATACACTTGCCAGCGGCTTGTCGCTGATGGTCTTTTATGTTTTTGCAATGCAATGTATGAGCACATTGGTAATTGTGAGAAAAGAAACAGGTACATGGAAATGGCCGGTCATACAATTTATTTATATGACCGGCCTGGCTTATTTAATGAGCTGGTTAGTGTTTGTATTAGCAAAGTAATTTTCCGAATATCTTTTTTAATCAAAATGGTTTTTTCCCTTTTTCTTGTGTAGATGCAGTTTGAATATTCATATAATCAAACACCAGATTACAAAAAGCTTTTATACCGGTCTTCATTCCGCTTTCATCTATCCAGAAATCCGGCGTATGGTGAGGAAAAACTTTTGCAGGATCTACTCCTTTTTGTTTTCCACCAATAAAAAAGAAAAGCGATGGTACTTTTTCAGCAAAGAAAGAAAAATCTTCAGCGCCAGTTACAGCAGGCACTTCTTCTACGTTAGTTTCTCCTGCAGCTTTAATTAAGCTTGGTAACATAAGTTTTGTTAATGCGGGATCGTTATACGTAACCAGGGTTTTTTTATCTATAATTGTTTCTGCAGTAGCACCAGAAGCTTCCGCTATTTTTGATGCGGTTAGTTTTATTTTTTCATGAATTAAGTTTTGCATGGAAGTATCCAGAGTTCTGATAGTACCAGTCATGATAAGCTCTTCGGGAATTATATTTGACCTTACTCCACCATGTATGGTACTTACAGAAATAACAGCTGCATTTTTTGTAAGATCTGTTTGACGGCTGACAATGGTTTGGAGTCCGTTTATTATTTGTGCAGAAACTACAACAGGATCAATTCCACCCCATGGCTGTGAGCCATGTGTTTGTTTTCCCTTTACCTTAATAGTGAACCAGTCTGATGCCGCCATCGTACCGCCACTTCTATAATTAATTCTTCCCACATCAGTTTGTGATCCTATGTGCAAACCAAACATTACATCTACTTTGGGATTATCAAGTACACCTTCTTTGATCATAAGCGGCGCACCACCTTCTTCACCTTCAGGTGGCCCTTCTTCTGCTGGTTGAAAAACGAATTTTACAATTCCTTTCAAATCTTTTTTCATTCCGGCTAAAACTTCTGCTACACTCATTAAAATAGCAACATGGGTATCATGGCCACAAGCATGCATCACTCCCACGTCTTGTCCATTATAAGTGGTTTTTACTTTTGAAGCAAAAGGAAGATCTACTCGTTCCACTACAGGCAAAGCATCCATATCTGCTCTTAATCCTATGCATGGGCCGGGCTTATCTCCTCTTAGTACACCTACTACACCAGTTTTTCCAACCCCTTCCTGCACTTCTATCCCCAATGAACGCAAATGATCAGTAATAAGTTTGGCTGTTCTGAATTCGTTATTCCCTAATTCCGGATGTTGATGAATATCTCTTCGCCAATCAATACATTTTGATTCTATTTTATCAGCAGCAGAATTGATTTTAGCAATTAGGTCTGATGATTTGTTCTGTGATTGCGAATAGAGAGAACAACAGAGAATAAGCATTAAGAAAAAAAGATATTTCATTTTTAAAATTTGTATGAATTTAGGGCAAATAGCTCTTTAAAGAATCATCTTGTGTTCGATGAGTAAAATTTTTTACTTTTAGTCAACAATGTTTCTACGCCATATCCCTTTTTTAAAGGCTGTGTTTATACATAGTATCAGCGCTTTTGGCGGACCACAGGCACATCTTGGCATGATGCTAAAATCCTTTGTACGCAAAAGGCCTTATGTTACTGAACAGGAGTTATTGGAGTACACAGCATTTTGCCAACTACTTCCTGGCGCATCTTCAACCCAAACACTTACATTAATTGGTTACAAAAGAGGAGGAGTGCCGCTTGCAGTTTTAACTTTAATAATCTGGATACTGCCTGCCTGTACTTTAATGGGAGGATTATCTTTCTTATTACATTATATCGACAAAAAAGCATTGAGTTTTGATGTTTTCAAATTTATTCCACCAATGGCTGTGGGTTTTTTGGTTTATTCTACAGTGATGGCGTTTAATATTTCCATCAAGAATACCATTACATGGGGGATCATGATTGCCTGTAGTATTGCAACATATGCTTTTTTTAAACAACCCTGGATTTTTCCATTGCTTATAGTACTTGGAGGAATAACAACAAACCTGAGTAAAAAACGTATTCCACAAGTTGAATTGAAACCAAAAAAAATTAAATGGTGGAACATCTGGTTATTCGGAATAATATTTATCGTAGCGGGATTTTTAAGTGAGTTTGCAAGAAAAAATGATTTACCCAACAGGGGCCCTATAAACTTATTTGAAAATACCTATCGTATGGGAAGTCTTGTGTTTGGAGGCGGCCAGGTATTAATGCCGCTGATGTATGAACAGTTCTCAGTAAGGCCAGATGCAGTTAAAAAAAAGGACGATGAAGTAATCAGCGTTGATAAAGACGATATGTATACCGGGATGGGAATTGTTCAGGCAATTCCGGGACCTGTATTTTCAATTGCAGCATTTACGGGAGGAATGGCCCTTAAAGACCGGGGGGTCACACCAGAAGAACGGGCCGGAATGCAAATACTTGGATGTATAATTGGAGCAATAGCAATATTTCTGCCCAGTGCTTTATTGGTGCTATTTTTTTTTCCGATATGGCATAATCTAAAAAAATATGCAGCTATTTATCGGTCACATGAAGGAATTAATGCTGCGGTAGTTGGGATAATGGTTGCCGCAACGCTTTATTTAATGAAAGATATTTCGCTGTTAGAAATTAAAGTGGGAAGCTTATTAAATGCAATTGTAATTGCCGCTACATTTAATTTATTACAATACACAAAAATTCCCCCGCCGGTTATTGTGCTTGGATGTTTATTGATGGGTTATCTTTTCTAGACTCCCTTTTTATAAAATTGTCTTGATTCGATTTCTTCCCTTACGTTTTCGGGTACTAAATAGCGAATTGATTTTTTTTTCCTGATATAATCGCGGATCTGAGTAGCAGAAATTTCCAACAGGGGAGAATTCAGGAGTTTAATATCTGCACCATAGGTCTCTTTAATTTCGAATCCCTGCCTTTTATAAATGCAGATGGGATAATTTTTAATTATTGATTCAAAATTTTTCCAATGAATAATATTTTGAAAACTATCACTACCCATAATGATTGAAAAACTATTTTCCGGGTATTTCTCATTTAAATAAATAAGCGTATTAGTGGTATAAGAAGGTTTGGGAAATCCAAATTCTACTTCCGAGGCTTTCATTCTTATATCATCTTGAATCGCCAGTCTTGTTAAATGAAGCCGGTCGTATTCATTAAGCAGACTATTGCTTTTCTTAAAGGGATTTTGTGGAGAAACTATAAACCAGATTTTCTGGATATCAGTTTCATTGAGAATAAAATTTGCAATTATTAAATGCCCGTTATGAATGGGATTAAAGGATCCAAAAAATAAACCAATATTCATTAATTAGTTGATAATCAATTAATTAAATCTACAAAAATATGTTCAGCCTCATTAATCCTCAGGCTAAGGGAGTAGCCTGAAATATTAATGGAGATAGGATCCCCTAAAGGAGCCACTTGTTCAACTAATATTTTTTCACCAGGAACACATCCCATTTCCATTAGTTTAAGCAGAATTTCATTGTTTTCATAATGACTAATTAAGGCCTTTTGTCCAGGCTTCAAATCGGATAGTTTCATTTTCATAATTATGAATTCCAAAGCTAAATCCTCTGAATTACATTTGCTTACGAAATATGAAATTATGAGCAGGAGGTCGATGGTTAGTTTTAATAATAATGGGCAAACTTTTAGTCTGCGAAACCGGAAGATTTTAAAAAAATACATTTCCGAGATTTTCAGGAGGGAGGGGGTTTCTCTTTGGGAAGTTAATTATGTCTTTTGTTCAGACAAGGAGCTATTACATATTAATAAAGAATTTTTGAAGCACGACTTCCTAACCGACATTATCACTTTTGAACTACCGAATGATCATAATGGCATTTCTGGTGAGATTTATATAGGCATTGACAGAGTGAGGGAAAATTCATCTTTTTATAAAGTTTCATTTGATAATGAGCTTCATCGGGTAATATTTCATGGAGCTTTACATTTATGTGGGTATAAAGACAAGACCAGGAAAGAAAAAAGGCAAATGACTGAAATGGAGGATTTTTATTTAAAAAAATATTTTTTAAAGTAATGTTTCATGTGAAACATTACTTTGTCAACGCCCTTTTCACATGAAACAAGACAGTAGGAATACAATATAGCCTCGCTTTAAAGCCTGATTGCTTGTACATTTGCAGGCTTATATGTTTTCAAATTACGATATTATAGTAGTAGGAGCCGGTCATGCCGGATGCGAAGCGGCAGCTTCTGCAGCTAATTTAGGCTCAAAGGTTTTGCTGATAACAATGAATATGCAAACCATAGCACAAATGAGCTGCAATCCTGCCATGGGAGGTATCGCAAAGGGTCAAATAGTGAGAGAAATTGACGCACTTGGTGGATATTCTGGAATAGTAACCGATAGATCAATGATTCAATTCAGAATGTTGAACAGATCAAAGGGTCCGGCTATGTGGAGCCCAAGAGCACAAAGTGATCGTATGCTTTTTGCTACAACCTGGAGGGAAATGCTGGAAAATACTTCCAATGTTGACTTTTATCAGGATATGGTGAAGGGGCTTTTGGTAAAAAACGGAAAATGCTATGGAGTAAAAACTGGTTTGGGCCATGATATAAAGGCAGGGGCAGTTGTATTAACTAACGGAACATTTTTGAACGGAGTAATACATATTGGTGAAAAGAATTTTGGCGGAGGACGGGTTTCAGAAAAACCTGCTACAGGAATAACTGAGCAACTCGTAACATTAGGATTTGAAAGCGATAGGCTGAAAACAGGAACACCACCAAGAATAGATGGCCGTAGCCTGGATTATAAAAAAATGGAAGAACAGCCCGGGGACGAAAAAGTTGAAGGCTTTTCATTTTTAAAAACGCAAAAGCCAAAAGAGCAAAAAAGCTGTTGGATAACGTATACTAATAAAGAAACACACGATATTTTAAAGTCAGGATTTGACAGGAGTCCGATGTTCGCTGGAAGAATAGATGGAACTGGACCAAGATATTGTCCAAGTATAGAAGACAAGATCAATCGCTTTGCTGAAAGAGAGCGCCATCAACTTTTTGTAGAACCTGAAGGTTGGAATACGGTTGAAGTATATGTAAATGGTTTTTCTACTTCATTGCCAGAAGAAGTACAATACGAAGCTCTTCGTAGAATAGAAGGTTTTGAGAATGTAAAAATTTTCAGACCCGGATATGCTATTGAATATGATTATTTTCCTCCGACACAATTGAAATATTCATTGGAAACAAAACAGATTGCTAATTTATTTTTTGCCGGGCAAATAAATGGAACCACTGGTTATGAAGAAGCAGCATGCCAGGGATTAATGGCAGGAATAAATGCACATCAAAAAGTAAAAGAACTTGAACCGGTAATTTTAAAAAGAAGTGAAGCCTATATAGGAGTACTAATTGACGACCTTATCAGCAAGGGCACTGACGAACCCTATAGAATGTTTACTTCCAGAGCAGAGTTCAGAACTTTATTGAGACAAGACAATGCAGACTTAAGACTAACCGAATTAAGTTATCGTCTTGGACTGGCTTCCCAGGAAAGAATGGATTTGGTAAGAATGAAAAAAGAGGGAGTTGAAAAAATAAAATCTGTGCTTTCTGAAATGTCAGTAACTCCCGAAGAAATAAATCCATTTCTTGAAAATCTTTCATCATCTCCTATTTCAGAGAAACAAAAAATTTCAAAAACTTTATTGAGACCGGGAGTCGAACTAAATGAACTGATTGAACATTTACCTTTATTAAAAGAACAGGTAAAAAATTATTCGCCAGAAATAATAGAGCAAGCTTCAATCCAAGTGAAGTATGAAACTTATATCGATAAAGAAAAGGAGTTGGTAGCTAGGATGGGTCAGCTTGAAGATCTTATTATTCCCGATACTTTTGACTACAAAAAAATTCAGGCACTGGGAAATGAGGCAAGAGAAAAGCTTACAAAAATAAAACCGGGAACACTTGGCCAAGCCAGCCGTATATCTGGAATCAATCCAAGTGATGTACAGATATTAATGGTTTATATGGGAAGATGAGTTCTTCTTAAATTCAATCCAGGCAAGCACTAGTTTGATTTCTCCGAAACTAAAACCTGCACCTAATTTTTCTTTTATTTGAAGAAGATTGTTATCAGTAGCTTTCGCTTCTGATTCAATGATATCTGACTTATCCTTGTTCAAAAGTTCATTAATGTTTATTTCGCCGGATTTTATATAATGTGCAAGATGCCCTTCAATAGTTTGTATA
>CAZOOT010000035.1:0-25912 GCA_964581455.1 uncultured Chitinophaga sp.
CCAGGATCAGGCCGACGGCGGCCCAGGCCCCACCCTCGCCGGCATAGCCCAGCGAGACCGTGGGCAGCGCAGAGGGGGCCGATGAGCCGTTGCGCACCGTCACCCAGGCCTGGGCGACGAAAGGTCCATGCGCCGCGGCCGGGGCCATTCCTGCACCCGTTCCGGTTCGCACTGCCTCGCTCGCGGTTTTCTTGCCTGCCATGCCGTCTCGCGTAATGAAGGGAAAAAGAAATGATAGAGCATTCAAATCCTGATTGAAGAAATTCTTTAGCCAGCCGTTGATTGAATGTTGCTAATCCACCCCGAAGAGGGTGGCCGGGCCCTATAATGATGATCTTCTTCATTACAACCCCACTTTCTTTTCTATATGATAAAAATTTCTGCCCGGCGCATTTCTGGAGATCAGTTCTCCCAAAAAACCAGCGAGGAAAAGCTGAACGCCAATAATAATAGTAGCTAATGCAAGATAAAATCCGGGACGGTTGGTTAAAGTAAATGCCGGGTCAATAAATTTTGTAATGACTAAAGAAACTGTAAAGCCAATACCCGTTAGAAAAAATAATGATCCCAGGAGACCAAAAAAATGCATCGGCCTTTTTGCAAACCGGCCAACAAAAGAAATCGAAATAAGATCAAGAAATCCATTAACAAATCTTTCCCAGCCAAATTTCGAAACACCATATTTCCTGGCCCGGTGTTCAACAACTTTTTCTCCTATTTTTTTAAATCCCGACCATTTTGCAATAACAGGGATATAGCGATGCATCTCACCATAAACCTCAATGGTCTTAATCACTTTATTTCTGTATGCTTTTAATCCGCAATTAAAATCATGCAATTTTATACCGGAAACCTTTCGGGTAACAGCATTAAAAAATTTTGAAGGGATATTCTTGGTTAAAGTATTATCATATCTCTTCTTTTTCCATCCGCTTACAATATCGTATCCACCCTCCAGGATCATTTTTCTCATCTCGGGAATTTCTTCAGGGCTATCCTGCAGATCGGCATCCATTGTAATCACTACTTCCCCCACTGCTGCACGGAATCCCTCATTTAACCCGGCAGACTTTCCATAATTGCGTTGAAATTTTATTCCTTTAATGTTTGGATTTTTCAACCGCAGATCCTCAATAACCGACCATGAATTATCATTACTTCCGTCATCCACATAAATGATTTCATAAGTCAGGTTATTTGACTTCATTACACGGTCAATCCAATCACTCAGTTCAGGAAGTGATTCTTCTTCGTTAAAAAGCGGTATGACCAGAGAAATGTCCATTAAGAAAGATTATTGGGATTGTCAGGAAATTCTTTCCCTCTTTTATTAAGAACCGAAGCGCCGATCAGGGAAACAATCAATCCGAAAAACAAGGTTAAGGATAAAGATGTAACAGTTTGCCTGACTACATCCTGATTTTTTATAGCATCAATCATTTTTTCTTTTTGTTCTTCCGGCATATTCACGTTTTCATAAACCTGTATGGTTAAGTCCACCGTTTTTTGCCTTGCTCCCGGATCTATCACTTCGCTGTATAAAAGCGAAAATGCTGTAGAAACAAAAGCAAGGATCAGGGTAGTAAGCAATCCCTGGCCAACTAATTTTTTATATGTATAATCCGGATTATATTTTCTGTAATCTTTTATTGCTTTGATCAGGCAAATGATAAATACAGTAATGATCAATAAAAAAGAAAGTATGGATAAGCCTAAAAATTTCATTGGAGAGATAGAAGTGCCGCTGTCTACAATCTTTTTTAAAGAAGAAACCATGTACATCTGCATAACTAATCCAACAATTATCAGTATAGCGGCGCCGATTAACCCATATAGTACGGCCGGATTTTCTTTTTTCATTTTCTTTTTTTTAAGGGTTCAAAAATACTAGGTCTTTATTAATAATACCCAATACTTTTCCAGTCAGTTTTTTACCAATGAATGGAGAGTTTTTTGATTTTGAGCGGATATTTTTTTCTTCATATACCCATTCCGTAGATGGCTGAAAAAGAGTTAAGCTTGCAATTTCATTTTCTTTTATACTTAGCGGTTTTAATCCGGTTATTTTTCTGGGATTGATTGATAAAAGTTCTATCCATTTTTCCTCAGCTATTTCAGGCAAACTGGTTTTTAAAACAGCATAAACCGTTTCCAGCCCGATCATCCCGTTTTTTGCATATTCAAATTCAGTTTCCTTACTGTCATTTTCATGTGGTAAATGATGTGAGGCGATACAATCTATCTGACCATTTGTTACAGCCATGCGTAATGCTTCACGATCAGCAGAAGATCTCAGTGGTGGATTCACTTTTAAATTTGCATCATAATCTTTCAGGTCTTCATCACAAAAAAATAAATGATAGGGTGTGACCGAACAACTGATATCAATGCCGGATTCTTTACCTCTTTGAATATATTCTATACTTTTTTTAGAAGCAATTCCCGTAAAATGCAGTTTTGATTCTGCATAGCGGGCCAGTTTTATATCCCTGGCTACAATTAATTCTTCTGCAAGGGAAGGTTTGCCGGGCAGACCGATCCTGGTTGAGACAACTCCTTCATGCATTAATCCAAATGCATTGATACTTTTATCGTCAGGTATCTGGATGATCAGGCCATTAAATGCTTTCACATACAACAATGCTTTAACTAAAAGACCCGAAGACTGAATGCTGTTAGTTCCATCGCCAAAAGCAAGTGCTCCGCTGTTTTTCATATCATACATTTCAGCCAGTTCTTTACCTTCTGCTTTTTTGGTTACAGCACCTATCGGATATACATTAACCGGTAAGGACTTTGATTTTTGACTTATGTATTCTACCTGGCTTTTATTATCAACAACAGGTTCGGTATTTGGAATAAGCATTACATCTGTAAAACCACCGGCCGCAGCAGCAGCAGCTCCTGATTCAAGTGATTCTTTGAACTCATAGCCAGGATCTGCAAAGTTAGCAAACAAGTCCATCCATCCCGGAGATACACATAAGCCATTTGCAGAAATTTCCTGATCTGCCTTTTCAGTTAAATTTTTCCCGATTTGTTTAATGATACCATTTTCGATGAATAGATCAACTGTTTGTCCGTTGGAAGGAGAGTGGGGGTCAACAACCCGTACATGCTTAATGAGTATAGTCATTAAGGAGCGAAGATAACGGTTGTTTTTTATTCACAAAAACAAGGTTATAAAGCTTAAATCGCTGAAAAAAGAATAGAGTTGATTTTTTTGTTAAATCCGGAAAATTACGATTCAGATGGGATAATCTTTGTATTGGTCGGGCAGACTGGATTCGAACCAGCGACCCCTACGTCCCGAACGTAGTGCGCTACCGGGCTGCGCTACTGCCCGAAAAAGGGTAATCAGATTTTTAAAAATGATTACCCTTTGATTTTGTCGGGACGACTGGATTCGAACCAGCGACCACCAGCACCCCATGCTGGTACGCTACCGGGCTGCGCTACGTCCCGAAAATGGAAATTAGAACCGGACTGCAAATCTATGCTTAATTTGAATTGCTGAAAAACAGAAATTGGATGTTCCGAATTGCGAAATCTTTTAAAATAATTATCTGATTATTCTTTGAAAAGTTATTTGTCACTATGACTTTTGCTCAAGTCAGCATACCATGAACACTTTACATATAAATGAACCTTTCACACTGGAGAATAAGGAGATCTTACCGGATCTTCATATAGCTTATCATACGTATGGCACTTTAAATGAAAATAAGGACAATGTAATTTGGGTTTGTCATGCTTTAACCGCTAACAGCGATGTTTTCAGTTGGTGGCCAGGAGTGGTTGGTGAAAATTGTGTAATTAACCCGGATGAACATTTTATTGTTTGTACCAACCTGCTAGGCAGTTGTTATGGAAGCAGTGGACCGCTTACAGTCAATCCTGAAACACAGCAACCTTATTATTCATCTTTCCCGTTTATATCCATCAGGGATATGGTGAAGACTACAATTTTGTTGCGTAAAAAATTGGGTATCGAAAAAATAAAATTGCTCATGGGTGGAAGTATGGGAGGATACCTGGTACTGGAATGGTGTTTAATGGAACCTGAAATAGTTCAGAATAGTTTTGTGATCACCACATCAGCTGCTGAAAGCGGATGGGGGATTGCCATTCATACTGCTCAGCGGTTAGCCCTGGAAGCCGATTCAACTTTAAAAGATAATTCTCCCGCTGCAGGCATCAATGGATTGAAGGCGGCAAGAGGGATCGGAATGCTTACTTATCGCAATTATAAAATATTTGCTATTAAGCAATCTGATCCTGATTTTTCAAAAACCGATAATTTCAAAGCCTCCTCTTATATACTGCACCAGGGAAATAAACTGGCAGAAAGATTCAATGCGCAGAGTTATTGGTTACTTACAAAATCAATGGACAGCCACAATATTGCCCGAAACAGATTCACAACTCTTGAAGAAGCATTGAGTAATATTCATCAACCGATACTGATTATTGGAATTGATAGTGACATTTTATGTCCACTGACCGAACAGAAATTTCTTGCAAAACATATTCCTAATTCCAGTCTCCATATTATTTCTTCGGATTACGGGCATGATGGATTCCTGGTTGAGGGGAATTCGATTTCCAGACATTTATTACAATGGATGGAAGAGAAAAATATTTAAGCGTTTTCCAGGGCCTGTAAAATATCATTGAGTATATCTTCACGATGTTCAAGTCCTGCAGAAATTCTGATCAACCCGGGAGTGATGCCAACTGCCTGTCTTTCTTCTTCTGTGAGTTTGGCATGCGTAGTACTGGCCGGATGTGATACAATACTTCTGGTATCTCCAAGGTTTGCTGTAACAGAAAGCATTTTTAATTTATCCATAAAAGCTTTGCCTGCAGTCAATCCGCCTTTTAGTTCAAAGCATAAAATTCCACCTCCACTCATCATTTGTTTTTTTGCAATTTCATATTGCGGATGTGTTTTTAGAAAAGGATATTTTAACCATTGAATCTTTTGATGTTCCTGAAGCTTTTCTGCTATCCATTCGGCATTTGCAGTATGCCTTTCCATTCTTACATCCAGGGTTTCCAGGCTTTTGCTTAATACCCATGCATTGAAAGGAGAAAGGGCCGGACCCGTATTTCTGCAGAATAAATAGATCTCCTGTATCAATTCTTTCTTGCCAACAATCACACCTCCCAAAACTCTTCCCTGTCCATCCAGCCATTTGGTAGCGCTATGAAGTACCAGGTCTGCTCCAATTGCTATTGGCTGTTGGCCAATTGGCGTTGCAAAGCAATTATCTACATTTAAAATAATTTCATATTTATGTGCCAGGTCTGCCAGTGCTTTAATATCCAGAATATCCAATCCCGGATTGGTAGGAGTTTCTATAAAGATCATTTTGGTATTTGGCTTTATATTTTTCTTCCATTCACTTATTTCTGCTCCTGCATCCACGTAGCTGTATTCTATTCCATATTTGGGGAGATATTTCGTGATGATATTATGTGTGCTTCCAAAAAGAGAGCGGCAGGCCAGTAAATGATCCCCGCTTTTCAATAGAGCCATGAATGAACCAAAAATGGCACTCATACCCGAGGCTGTAGCATAACCTGCTTCGGCTCCTTCCAATGCACAGATCTTATCTGTAAACTCCTGTACATTGGGATTGCTGAAACGGCTATAAATATTGTCTTCACTTTCATCAGCAAATGCTGCACGCATTTCTTCGGCCGTGTCGAAACAAAAACTGCTGGTTAAATAAAGCGGAACCGAATGTTCCATTTCATTTGATTTGTCTACCTGTGTTCTGATTGCTTTTGTGATCCTGTCCATGAGTGCTGAATAATTTATTTGCTTAATTTCAAAGGTACAGAACCATGCCAAAGCTGGTTTCTTTATTTTTATAAATATGACACCTGAACGGAAAGAAAAACTAATGGCCGTTTTAAGAAAAAGACAAACTGACCTTACAGTGGTTTTGGAGAATGTACATGATCCGCATAATATATCTGCAGTGATGCGAACCTGTGATGCAGTAGGTGTACAGGAGATCTATGTATTGAATACAAAGATTCCCAAACATAAAAAATGGGGTACAAGGAGCTCCTCCAGCGCTGCTAAATGGCTCACAATTCATGAATTTGAAAACGGAGAGGAATGTTTTAAAGAATTAAGGAAAAAATATTCCCAAATTTTAACTACTCATTTAAGCAGTGATGCGGTAAGTTTACATGCAATTGATTTTACACAGTCCATTGCTTTGGTGTTTGGAAATGAGCATAGCGGAGTTTCAGATGAAGTAAGAGAATTGGCAGATGGAAATTTCATTATTCCCCAGGCAGGAATAATCCGTTCTTTAAACATTAGTGTAGCCTGTGCTGTAACTTTGTATGAAGCTTATAGACAAAAATCAGAGGCAGGTCATTTTGCAAAACAAAAACTGGATCAGTCATTGTTTGAAAAGTTGTATGCCGATTGGGGTTTAAAGAAAGAAGATCTTGAAGATTAAAAGTTAAGCATGAAAATGATTTATTTTATTATTGGAATATTTTTATACTGCATATCTGCAAACAGTCAGTCTATTCCAAGTTGGAAAATGAATGTGCTGGAGGAGTATATTAAAACCAGCGAGACTCCTGTAATCATTAATTTCTGGGCCACTTATTGCGGACCTTGTATTGAAGAGATTCCCTATTTCCAGGAACTGACCAAAAAATATGAGGAGAAAGGAGTGAAGCTGATACTGGTAAGCCTTGATTTTGAAGAAGCCTATCCGGAAAAGATCAGCAAATTTGCAAGTAAAAGAAAATTTACGGCTCCAATAGTATGGCTGGACGAAACGGATGCTGATTACTTCTGCCCTGTAATAGATAAAAGTTGGTCTGGAGTAATGCCTGCAACACTTTTTGTAAATAATAAAACCGGTTTCCGGAGTTTTTATGAAGAACAAATGTCGAGGGAAAAGCTGGAAGAGGAAATAAATAAATTGATATTACCAAAATAGAAATACTTAATCGTTTAAATAAAAAATCCCCCGTCTTTCCCGGGGGATTCCATTATTAAAAATAAAATTTAATTATTCAACTCTCTTTATTGAACAACCCATTGACCTGGTTTCTTTCATGGAAACATCTTTGCCAGCCAACATTTCATCAATTGCCTCTTTCAAGTGTTTACGTTTTACATCATCGGCTTTGCCGGGATTATCATCAATGGCTCCATGATAAACATGCTTGTCATTTGCATTAAATAAAAAAACCTCTGGTGTACGGTTGGCCCCAAAAGCATTGGCTAATTCAGAATTAAAATCAACAGTATAATACCAGTTGTAGTTTTGATTCTTGGCATATTTTTTCATTGCCTCAAATGAATCGTCACCAGTACGTTGCCCTTCATTAGGATTCAATAAAATCACTCCAATATCTTTTGATAAAGCATAAGCAGCAATTTCATTTGTCCGGGATTGATTTTTTATAACCCAGGGACAGGTATTGCAACTGAACATTACCAATAATCCATTTTTTTTCTTTGCATCATTAAGTGAAACTTCTTTTCCGGAAATGTCTTTCATTTTCAGATCAGCTTTTGGTAAAGCAGCGCCAATCGGAAGAGATTCAATAAGTGGTTTGAATGCAAATGATATAATTGCAATGATTGCAATTGCTGGTAAGATCCTTTTCATAGATGTGTTTTTAGACATTAAAGTTATTTTATTTTTTAGAAACAGAAGAACCTTCTGTAGCAGAAATTTTCCGTTGATCCGCTAATTTTCTAAGTGATGTAATACTGACATTCAACTCAAAGCCAATTAATAGTACCAGTGAGTTAAAAAATATTAACAACATTAAAATAAGAATAGCTCCCAATGAGCCATAGAGTTTATTGTAATTGCCAAAATTGACTACCCAATAGGAGAATAGCATGGTGAATGATATCATCATGAATGTGGCAAGAATTGAGCCGGGATTGATAAGTTTCCATTTTTTGGACACTGAAGGCGCATATCTGTAAATAAATGAAATAGTGAGGAAAAAGATCAGGAGGATCACGATCCATCTTGAATTAATAATAAGACCCCGTACCGTTTTGTTTTCAATTCCCAGCCATTCCAGCACAGGTTCTCTTGAAACCAATACACCAACAGATAAAAGAATGAGTACAAAAATGATCAATGTAAGTTTCATTGCTACCCATCGGTCATGTAATATATTTCTCTTTGAAAATCCGATGTAATCGACTTTGTTAAAAGAATCAATGATGCCTATGACTGCATTGGAAGAAAAGAAAAGGGCCAGCAAAAAACCGAAAGAAAGGAGATCGTTTCTCTGACGGGTTGTAAAATCTTCCAGGAAACTAATAATGGCTTTATTTTTATCCTGACTTGGTAACAGGTCTCTTATCAGTTTATATAATTCGTCCATTAAGCCTTCTAAAGGAAGAAAAGGGATCAATGTAAAAAGAAAAATACAAGCTGGGGGAATTGCCAGCAATAAATTGAATGCTATGGATGCAGCTCTTTCGTTTAAACTGGTTTTTGTGATTTGTTTGAAAAAAAAATTCACCACATCGAACAAAGGGATACCATTAAATCCCGGTAAAATAATGTCCTTGCTTTTACGGATTACAAATTTTACCGGAACAGTTGTAATGAATGTCCGCCTTATTTTAGTAAAAAAATGCATTTAAGTTACTTATTGGAATTCCGGATGGCTTCCTGCCGGTTCATAGCCTGGTGGAATTCCTTTGCCTTTTTTATATGATCATCATAGTTTGTAGTAAAAACATGAACACCTGAAAAATCACTTTTGGCTACGAAATAAAGGTACTCAGTTTCGGGAGCATTTAAAACCGCATCAATTGTTTCCAATTGTGGCGTGCAAATAGGACCGGGAGGTAATCCGGGATTCCTGTATGTATTAAATGCAGATGCAATAGCCAAATGTTTTTGATAAACCCGCTTCAATCCAAAATCTTTCAACGCAAACTTTACTGTTGGGTCTGCCTGTAAAGGCATCCTTTTCTTTATCCTGTTTATGTAAACACTGGCAATATTTCCTTTCTCAGGCAAATAATTACTTTCCTCATCAACAATCGAAGCCAATGTAGATACCTGGATTGGCGTAAGATTTAGTTTTGATGCTTTTTGTTTTCTTTCTTCATTCCAGAATTTATCCCATTCATTATATAACTTTTTATAAACTTTTCCGGGTGTTGAATTCCAGAAATAAGTATAGGTATTCGGCATTACTGTTGCCATCACAGTATTGGTGTCTAACCCATATTGTTTTAATGAATCAGGATGATTCAGAAATTGAATAGCCTGCAAAGAGTCAAATTCAAATAGCCTGCCCATATTCCTGGCCAGGCTTTCCTTTAACCTGATCTTGGTGATCACAAGATTTACGGGTGTCTGCTTCCCCGATTTTAAAATTCTTATAAGATCCAAAATACTTGTCCTGTCATTTACCTGGTATTTGCCTGCCCTTACAGTTTCAAATTTTAATAAGGTGGCCGTTTTATCAAACCAAAAAGTTCCTTTGATAACTTTTTTCGACAACAGTTCTACTTTCATACCATGAAATGTTGTACCGGTTTTTATATAAATAAATTTTTCTTTAGGGGCTGAAACCGATGGGCCCAAAATTTTCCAGGCTAAAAATGCGGCTGCTGACAAAAAAGCAAACAGAAGAAATAAAATAATTTTTCTTTTCATAGTTGTCTTAAAAGCTGAATAATGATGAAGTCGTATTTCCCGATCATTATCGGGACAGTGACTGCACCCGGGCTTAATAGAAATTCAACAGCCGGTAACAAAATAATATAAAAAAACCCGTCTGGTGGACAGGTTGGAATATTTTTTAGATTAATTAAGATCTATTGAGCTGGTGGTTGTTGTGGCAAAGTTTGCGGTTGTGCACCAGGCGTGCTGTTTAATGTACCAGGATTGGCAGCTGGTGCCTGCTGAACCGGAGTATTACTGATCTTATCTGTTTTGCTTTCACCGCCTGATGGTGCAGAGGAAATAAAAACTGTAGAAACAAGACAAAGAACACCGATAATGCCTGCAAAGATCCAGGTGCCTTTTTCAAGTACATCTGTAGTTTGCTTAACACCCATAAATTGGGTGCTGAATCCGGCAATATTACCAGCAAGACCGCCGCCTTTGGGGTTTTGAACCAGTACGATAAATCCAAGAATTACACTGGCAAGGATGATCAGGATCACAAATAATAATGTCATATCAATTTTTCTTTAGATTTTCTATAAGGTTTGCAAAATAACTGCTTTTGGAGGGATTGAGCAAACTTAATTTGTTGTAAATATTCAATGCTTTTTGAGGTTCTCCCTGTTTGATCCAAACCTCTGCCATTGCTTCTGTGATTACATTCCTGTCTTCAACAGAATGCTCTGCAAGAGTTATCACTTTTTCTTCAGAGTTGTTATCTGAAGTTTGAGAATTTTCCTGCGGGGTTGCGGTTTTTAAGGTTTTCAGCCATTCGGTAAAACTTTTAAGTTGCTGTCCAAACTTATCGATTGGCTTTTCTTCTGGTTGGTTTTTTATACCCTGTGATGCAAAATAATCCACGGTATGATATGGTTCAAAAGTAAAACTTGATTCGTTGGAGACCTTTAATTCTTCTGCAAGCCCGGAAGAAAGATTTGGTTTTAGATCTGGCAGATCCTGAAATACTTCGGGTTTTGGATTTGCCACTACCAACTCATCATTATTGAAATCTTCGTAAGGAATTTTTTCTCTCTCCGGTTCTGTTTTTGAAAAAATACTTTCTTCCGTATTATCGCTAAATAAGGATTGCAACCATAGTGCTGAATTAAAGTACAAAGAAGTTTTTTGCAGTTGATTCCTGTATTCACTATGATTTACTTCTTTTAACCGGCTGCTGTATAAGACCTGTGCAATGGGGTAGTAGGGATATTGCAATGCAAAATCACGGAGCTCATCCAGAGAACATTCCTCTAAACTGTTTTTTTTGAAATGTGATTGTGCCAGTTGATTCATCAGTAGGTGCATGGGGTCAAGATATAGTTTTCTTACCAATCAGAAAAAATCCGGTTAAAAACTTCATCCGTCAGGTTTCGTATTATTTCATCTTTCAGACGGGCTTCAGCTTGTGCCAAAGTAAGTGTAGCAGAAAATTCAAAGCTTCTGCTGATATCAAATTCTTTTGGAAGTTCAGTTGATAATTTATTGAGCAATGAAATATGGACACCAACTGTCAACCTGTTGGTTGCAACCTGTTGTCCTGAAATTGCCGATGTGGAAACATCATATTGCGATATCCAGCCAGAAATTTCATAGTGAGCCGTTTCATTATTTACCTGGGTAAGCCTGGTCTGGCTCACAATCTTTTGCCTTAATTTATCTGTAAACTGCGGACTCAATTGTGGATTAATATACCTGGCTTTATTATCAATGAAATTTACCCGTACAGTTTTTATACTGTCCGGAATACTGATGTCGGCCATTTTATAAATGCCACAACCGGAATTAACCGAAGTGAGGATCCATAAACTAAAGACGGCAAGGGAAGAGAAAATTATTTTTATTTTCATATTTTATTCTTCAATGGTATATTCTTTAAGTTTCCTGTAAAGTGTTCTTTCGCTGATGCCAAGGTCAAGGGCTGCATCTTTTCTTTTTCCCCTGTGTTTTTTTAAAGCTTTTATTATCAGTTCTCTTTCTTTATCCATGATGTTCAGGCTTTCTTCTACTTCTTCATGTTCCTGAATATCGTTGTTGATGATAGCAGGATGTGAAGGCTGCTCAGCCTGGTTTACAAAAACTGACTGCATATTTTCGTGCCCACTTTTCAATTCTTTCAGTTCTTTAATGAGTGCCTGGCTTTGTCCAATATTTGGATTTTGTAAAACTTCCAGAAACATTTTCTTCAATTCTGTTACATCTTTTTTCATATCAAAGAAAAGCTTGTACAATATTTCTCTTTCGTTTGCAAAACTTTCACCCCCGCTTCCGTTTGAATGAGCCAGAACCGGTAACCGGTTCTCTGAGTAAGGTTTTAGAAACCTGGCAAAATCTTTTGCACTGAGTTGTTTTTCCTGGGAAAGAACTGAAACCTGTTCTGCAATATTCTTCAATTCTCTCACATTGCCTGGCCAGGGATAATTAATTAACATGCTTTTTGCGTCCTCTTCCAATTGAACCGGAACAGTTTTATATTTTTCAGCAAAGTCAACTGCAAATTTTCTGAAAAGAATATGAATATCTTCTTTCCTGTCATGAAGCGCAGGAACCCGGATAGGAACTGTGCTTAACCTGTAATACAGATCCTGGCGAAATCTTCCATGTTCAACCTGTTGAAGTAAATCTTTATTGCTGGCAGCAATTACCCGAACATCCGTCTTATGTACTTTTGAAGATCCCACCCTGATATATTCACCAGCTTCTAAAACACGTAGCAATCTTGCCTGGGTTCCCAACGGAAGTTCTCCTATTTCATCAAGAAAAATAGTGCCGCCATTCACTGTTTCAAAATATCCTTTTCTTGCATCTACTGCACCGGTAAAAGATCCTTTTTCATGACCGAACAATTCGGAGTCGATCGTGCCTTCAGGAATGGCTCCGCAATTGACTGCAATAAAGTTATTATGCTTTCTATTGCTTAATGCATGAATGATTTGTGAAAAAACTTCTTTACCAACACCGCTTTCCCCCATGATCAAAACTGTAAGGTCAGTATTGGCTACCTGTGCTGCCACCTGTAATGCATAATTCAGGGCAGGGGAGTTTCCTATAATTCCGAATCTGTTTTTTATACTTTGTATTTCCATTTCGATACTCACTTTTTTATGCTGCTGATTCTATTTTTTCTATTTCTCCAATTAATGTTGTCTGAGTGCAATTGGTAACAAGTACCTGTACATAATCACCTTTTTTCAAACCATGATCTCCTTTTGGAAAAACGATGACTTTGTTTTGTGAATTTCTACCTTTCCAATCCATCTCATTTTTCCTGCTATCACCTTCGATCAATACTTTAAATTTTTTACCAAGATCTCTTTTATTGCTCTCCAAAGAGAGCTTGTTTTGAATTTCAACAATCTCCTGTAATCTTCTCTTTTTCACTGATTCAGGTATGTCATCTTTGTATCTTTTTTCTGCAAGTGTGCCTGGTCTTTCGCTGTAAAAGAACATATAGCTCATATCAAATTTGCTATATTCCATGATGCTTAAAGTATCCCTGTGATCCTGTTCTTCTTCTGTACAAAAACCGGCAATAAAATCTGAAGACAAACCACAATCAGGAATGATCTCCCGGATGCGGGCCACTTTCGCCATATACCATTCCCTGGTATAAGTCCGGTTCATTAATTGAAGTATTCTTGTACTTCCGCTTTGTACAGGCAAATGGATATAATTACAGATATTCTCATATTTTACCATTGTAAATATTACTTCATCTGTAATATCTTTTGGATGTGAAGTTGAAAAACGAACCCGGAGCAGGGGTGAGATCAATGCTACTTTTTCCAGGAGGTTTGCAAAATTTACAATCTCATCTTTAACTTCATCAACAAAATAATAGCTATCCACATTTTGACCAAGCAATGTAACTTCCCGGTATCCTTTCTCAAAAAGATCGCTGCATTCATTCACTATTGAAGCTGTATCCCTGCTTCTTTCTCTTCCTCTTGTAAATGGCACTACACAAAAAGAGCACATATTGTTGCAACCCCTCATGATACTTACAAAAGCTGTCACGCCATTACTATTTAAGCGAACCGGAGAAATATCTGCATAGGTTTCTTCACGGCTAAGCAAAACATTTACGGCTTTCTGCCCTCCCTCAGCTTCCTGGATCAAAGCCGGTAAAGACCTGTAAGCATCCGGGCCCACAACAATATCCACCAGCTTTTCTTCTTCCAGCAGTTTTGATTTTAATCTTTCTGCCATACATCCCAGCATTCCGATCAGCATACCCGGCTTTTTCCGTTTAATCTTTTTAAATTCAGTTAATCGTTTTCTAACTGTCGCCTCTGCTTTTTCCCTGATGGAACATGTATTTAAAAATACCAGATCTGCCTCATCGCTGTTTTTGGTAGCTCCGTAACCTTCCTTGTTTAATATAGAAGCAACTATCTCACTATCCGAGAAATTCATGGAACAACCATAGCTTTCAATATAAAACAGCTTTTTATACTGATTTATATCCTGTTCAACCGGAGCAAATGCTTCGCCCTGGCGGCTTTCATCATGTACTTTTTCTGATATGTAATCAAGCATGTTTATTAATAAAATTAAGGCTGCAAATATACCTAATTTGAAGGATTGTGCCATGATGGCAGAAAGGTTAATTTGTCTAACCGTTCATCTAAATCATTGCTTATCAGAACGGGTTTGAATTATATTTGCGCAATCTTTTCAAAATTTGAAAAAACTCATCACAGTTTCTGCAGTTATTCTTTTCTTCTACTCAACCTTATATGCCCAAAAAGAGGTTCGTGGAATTATTTCAGGCAACCTGATAGATGAGTCTAAAAAAGCAATTCCCGATGTAACCGTCCAGCTTATTTCAATTGAAAAAAACAATTCAGTTCGTTCTGTTGTTTCTGATAAAAACGGATTTTTTCAATTTATCGAAATTCCTTTTTCCTTTTATAAATTAAAATTTACACATACTGGTTTGCAAACCCTGGAAATTGACAGCATTCATTTTCGTGAAGAAAGGTTTGATTTTAACCTGAATGATATTATGCTGAAACAGCTTAAAGAAAATGAACTGAAGGAAGTTATTATTTATGCTGAAAAACCTTTGGTAGAATCTAAAGAAGGAAATATAACTTTCAATGCAGGTGAATCAGCAATAGCAGCTGGCAGCTCTTTGGGTGAATTGTTGAACAGTGTTCCTCTTGTTACAAAAGACCCGGATGGGAAAATATTACTCAGGGGGAAAGAACCAAGGATATTGGTAGATGATAAACCGGTTGAACTGAATCTTCAGCAATTACAGGATTTGCTGGAATCAATGCCTGGTAGTTCAATTGAAAAAATAGAAGTCATGACCAATCCACCAGCACAATATGCCAATGAACAGGGTGGCGTGATTAACATTGTAACTAAGAAAGGAAAAGTAGGCATGGGAGGACGGCTTGCCATATCTGGCGGCACAAGAGGAGAAGGCAGTATCAATGGAAGTTTTAATTACAGGAAAAATAAATTTTCGATGAACTTTAATATGGGAGCAGGTCTTAATCGTTTTATTACTGAAGGCAGCTCCATTAGAAAAAATACTTATAGTGATTCAACCAATCATTTAAATACCATTAGTAATTCCTTGAATAAAAATACAAGACCCAATATGCGATTGGTATTGGATTATGAATTAAAAAAGAATCATCAACTTAATTTTGTTTTTAATAAAAACCTGAATGATTTTAATAATAACAGTATGACCCGGTACATTAACCTGAACCGGTTTGACCAGGTATATAAACTGAGTGAAAGAAATATCAATAGCGATGGATTGGGAAATAATACCAGTTTTAATCTTACTTATTCAATCAAAGGAAAAGCCGCCGGTGAACAATTCAGGATATTAGCCGGCGCCAATTTTTCAAGAAATGATAATGACCGGCTTTATTTTCAGCAGTTCTTTAATCCGGATCATTCACCGAATGGTATTGATTCCACACAGCTTCAATTGAATGATACCCGAAGCAATGGTTTTAATACAAGAATTAGTTACGACAAGCCTTTAATTCCGGGAAAAACTTTTTTATCCGTAGGATCCGCCTATAATCGCAGCAATAGTCATGTGCTTGTAGATGCATCCTATAAAAAGAAACCTGAGGGTGTTTATCATACACTGGATCTGCTCAGTAATGATTTTAAGTTCCACCAGGATATCCTGAATTTCCGTGCATCTGTGAAGCAGGTACTGGCAAAGATGTTCAGTATGACATCAGGACTGGCTGTGGAAGCAACTACCATCGGGTTTGAATTATTAAAGGATAACCGTAATGTAAATAATCATTATTGGAATTATTTACCATTTGCCAATATCAATAAGAATTGGAATGATAAATTTTCAATTACGCTTGCATACAGAAGAACAATCCGGCGCCCCGGAATTAATGAACTTAATCCTGCCATTGATTTTTCGGATCCATATAATGTACGTTTTGGAAATTATCAGCTGGAGCCATCACTTACGCATGATTTCAATCTTGTTTTCAGCCGAACCAGGCCAAAATATTTTCTAAACCTAGGCATGGGTTATAATATTGTGGAGGATGTTTTCAGCCAGATCAGAACCCTGCTGCCTGAGGGAAAGACACAGATCACCTGGGAAAATATAAGCGGACGTAAAGAATACGAGATCAGTTCCTGGAACGGTTATACGGTGAGTAATAAAATAAAAATCAATTTCAGTACTACCTATACCTATTTTGTGTACAGTGAATTTGATAAAACGGTTAGAAAATTTCGTAATGGAGGATCATTTATATCTAATTTCAGCAGCAATTATACAATGAAGGAGGTCATGAATTTTACAGGAAGTTTTAACCTGAACCGGTTTGCCAATCCACAGGGTTCGGTTAGCTGGAATCTGGGCATGAATCTCGGCGTGCAAAGAAAATTCTTGAACAAAAGATTTATCGTAACCATCAATGTGATTGATCCGTTCAGGGATCAGAAAACCAATCGGTTTACCTATGGAAAAAATTTCGAAGTCAGTTCTTATAATAAAACACTGACAAGGAATTATAAAATTTCCCTGGCTTATAATTTTATTAAGATTGCAAAAAAGAAACCCGGGATTCAAAATTTAATAAAGAAGACCTAAGCAAATTGGTATGGGTCAGAAAAAATTATTCTATTTTAATTTTCAGCCTGCTTTTTAACCAGCTTTCCCTGATTGGCACCATCCATTTGTTTTCTAATTCCTCTTTTGACTGAACCAGGTTATTAAAATAAAGCGTTTCACTGCTGATAAACTCATTCTCAAAAGCATATTGAAGCTGGGTGAGGGGAAGCAACTGAATTTTATCTTTTATGACAAAAGCCAATGTATTTCTATCAAACATATTTACCTCAAATCTTTGTTCAATGTCCTTGATCAGTCTTACTGAACTATCCGTACTGCAGCCACTCACCCCGGTTGCTTTTTCATCTGCCATCAGGATAATAAACTGGCCAAAGAACAGGAACCCCGCACCTTTTACTGCTTTTCCATGGCTTTGCCATACAGTTGAAAAATTATTTAATAATTCTTCTATCGTCAACGCTTCATTTAAGCTGAAAATTCTGCTTGCCTGGTAGATCCAGACTCTTGATTCTGATGAAAAATCCGGGGGAAGTAAATGTTTGTATTCGAAATTCATTTTGCAAAGTTAAACCATAGAAGCGGCAATCAATTCTGCCACGTCCATTACCTGTATACTGTCTTCTTTTTCTGCCTGTTTTACGCCATCGGTCATCATTGTATTGCAGAAAGGGCAGGCTGATGCAATAACTGATGCCCCTGTGCCAATTGCTTCATTTGTCCTTTCCGTACTGATTCTTGTATCTCCTTTTTCTTCTTCCTTAAACATCTGGGCACCTCCTGCACCACAGCATAACCCGGTTGTTCTGCATCTTTTCATTTCAATTAATTCCGCATCCAAAGCTTCCAATACCTTGCGTGGGGCTTCATATATATTATTGGATCTTCCCAGGTAACAACTATCGTGGTAAGTAATTTTTTTTCCTTTGAAAGAGCCTTCCTCTTTCATTTTGATTTTTCCCTCATCAATCAACTGTTGCAGAAATGAAGTATGATGGATGACTTCATAATTTCCTCCTAATGCCGGGTATTCATTTTTTAGGGTATTGAAACAATGCGGACAGGCAGTAACTATTTTCCTGATAGAATAATTATTCAGGATCTGAATATTCTGGTATGCCATCATCTGGAACATAAATTCATTTCCTGCACGCCTCACCGGATCGCCTGTACACATTTCTTCTTTTCCCAAAATAGCATAATTGATCCCTAGTTTGTGTAAGATGGTCACAAATGCCCTGGTAATTTTCTGTGCCCGCTGATCAAAGCTGCCGGCACAACCCACCCAAAACAATATTTCAGGATTTTCTCCTGCTGCAATTTTTTCTGATACAATTGGTACATTCATAAATCAGGAGAAAGTTACTAATTTAAATGCACCATCTGATATAAGTACACCATAGATAAGAAAACCGACTAAAATCAATCCTAAAGTAAGAATGGATAATCCCATGGCTGTCCTTGCTTTTTTATCTTCGTTATCTTCTTTTAAAGACTTTGAGGCCATAACTATACTGATGATTGATAAAGTAATGGATAAGGGAATAATGATAAGTGTTATTAAACTGAGAATACTCAATAAAAAAGCTGTCTTAGATCGCTTTGAGTAAGTTTCTTTCTCCTTGTTTTTTATTTCCTTTTTTGCTTTTATCTGAATTAGTTTAAATGCAATTTTCTCCTTCAGTTTTAATTTTCTTACTGAAAGTTTTTCCACATCCTTCACCCTCATTTTTAAAAAATCTTCTGCAGAGAAAGCTGGTTGGTTGACATTTTTTTCATTTTTAAAAACAGGTGGTATTACTGACAGTGAATAAAGGGTGGGTTTCGCAAAACATTCAATAGAGAAAAACACAATGGCTAAAATTAAAAACCGGCGCATGCAGATTCTGGTTTAAGCGTTAAAAATAAAAGGTAAAAATTAAAGCACAAAAAAGAGTTATGATTTTCAAATCATATTTTTGCTCACTTGCCATGAATATTAAAAACTTTTTCAGGAGATTAACCAATTGGGAACTCTGGCCATTCTATGTCCTGTATTTTCCAATAGGATTTGTCTGGTTCTGGTATTGTTTGAAAGCAAGATCATTCTGGTTCTTTAGTTCTTCCAACCCAACCATTACGTTCGGAGGATTTGAAGGAGAAAGCAAGAAAGAAATGTATGAACAATTGCCGGAATCATCTTATCCAAAAACCATATATATACTTCCGGGAATTCCATTTGAAGATGTAAAGCAAGCAATAGAAGCAAATGGATTTACATACCCTTTTATCGTAAAGCCCGATGTGGGAATGAAAGGTATTCTTTTCAGAAATATTGATAATGAAGAACAGCTAATGAAATATCATCAGCGGATTCCTGTAGAATATATTGTACAGGACCTGATTGATATGCCTGTAGAATTAAGTGTATTTTATTACAGGCATCCTGCGCAAAAAAAAGGAACGATCAGCGGGTTGATCCAAAAAGAATTGCTGGAAGTTTTTGGAGATGGCAAATCCACACTTTGGGAATTGATCCTGAAACATCCCCGTGCAAAATTAAGACTGGATGAAATGAAACACCGGCATGAACACAGGCTCAACAGGGTTTTAGACAAGAACCAGCATTTTTATCTTTCCTATGCAGGTAATCATAACAGGGGAGCAAGATTTATTAACCTGTATCACCAGGTGGATGAAAAGTTATTGAAAGTGTTTGATGATCTCAGCCATTATACTGACAAATTTTATTACGGACGATATGATATCAAGTGTACCTCACTGGATGATCTCAAAGAAGGGAAGAATTATTCCATCCTGGAGTTTAATGGTTGCGGTGCAGAACCCAATCATATTTATGATGCGGGAATAAGTATCTGGCAGGCTTATAAAGAAATCCTGAAACACTGGAAAGTATTATACCAGATAAGCAAGTATAATCATGAAAATGGCACAGCTTACTGGTCCTTTAAAAAAGGGAAGGATTTTTTAAAAAAATCGCAGGAGCATTTTAAACTACTGGAAAAATTTGATTAAGCTTACCTTGAACTTTCTTTAGCTTTATTCCTGTTAAAATATCAGAATCTATATTATGGAAGCAACGATTTAATATAAAATCACGTTCTTTATAGTGGATAACGAACACTGATTAATTCAATCAGAATTAAACGATTTATCCGGATATTCATCAGAGAACAATAAATATTTCATGAAGCAAGCAGTCCTTTATTTTATTTCATTATTTCTGATTTTTACTTTAGCAGCACAGAATTATACACCGATTGATACCGGATCCAAGGTGAAATTTATCATTAAAAATTTTGGCATAAATACCGCAGGTACACTGGAAGGTTTGAGTGGTAATATCGTTTTTGATCAGAATAATCTTTTCATTGCTGAATTCAATGTGAGTGTGGAGGCTAAAACAATAGATACCGACATAAATGCAAGGGATAATCATATTAGAAAAGATGAATACCTGGATGTTGAAAAGTACCCAAGGATCAGTTTTAGATCCACAAAGGTTACCAAAACCAATATGCCTGAGTATTTATATGTCTTTGGCAACCTCACAATAAAAGATGTAACCCAGGAAGTGAAATTCCCATTTACGGTTACAGCTAAAGACGGAGGCTATCTTTTCGAAGGGGAATTTAAAATTAACCGCCGTGATTTTGGGGTTGGGGGAAGAAGCTTTTCCTTATCTGATGAACTGAAAGTTGAACTTTCGGTTTTTGCAAAAAAGCAATAGTACCTCAGTTTAATTTTTTTCGATCAATCTTATCCGGGTATATCTTAATCCCAGTTTTGATGCTGGGCCGGCGTTCTCTAAAAAATCATAACTCGTTTTCATTTATTTCATTTCGTATTTTCGGCCAATGCATCCTTTGCTGAAAATATTCTTTGTGGGTATGCTCGTGAGTTTTCTGGGCTCCTTACCCCTGGGAACTTTGAATATAGCTGCCATGCAGATTTCTATATCGGATGGCATTAAATCCGGAATTTTGTTTTCAGTAGGATCTTTAATAGCGGAAATTATTTATGTCCGGCTTTCATTGGTTGCGATGGACTGGATACGAAAAAAAGAAAAAATCTTTCTGATCCTGGAATGGATTACAGTATTCATTGTTGCTGCACTTGCATTTTTTAGTTTTTATGCAGCTACTCAACCTGCTGTAGAAAAAAACATTATTCTCAGCAGCAGCCTTCCTCCAATATTTCTGGGATTTGTCATGAGTGCTGTTAATCCGGTACAAATTCCTTTTTGGTTTGGATGGAGTACGGTTTTGTTCACTAAAAAAATATTGCTTCCGAAAAAAGATCACTATAACCTTTATATAGTGGGTATCGGGTTCGGTACTTTTATTGGTAATTGCATATTTATATTCGGTGGCAGGTTTGCTGCTGAAAAACTCAATAATAACCAGCATATATTAAATTGGGTCATCGGAGGAATATTTGCCCTAACAGCACTGATCCAGCTTTGGAAAATTTATGCTAAAAAAGATGCAGCACATAAACTTAATCATCCGGAAGAAGTGACGCATGGGGTAGAAAATAAAATCAATCTTTAATTATCATCAGAACTAAACGGTTTTTTATACTTAATTTCCCTTATGTCTTCACCACAACTTAGCCGTACCCTGAATCTCCGCCTGGTAACCATTTTTGTTGTGGCAAGTATCCTGGGTTCCGGGGTATATAAAAAAGTAGCACCGATGGCTGATACTTTAAATTCATCCGGCTGGGTATTGCTGGTATGGGTATTGGGTGGTATAATAAGTTTATTTGGGGCCTTGAGTTATGCTGAAGTAGCCGGACTTTTGGCTGACACCGGCGGTGATTATGCCTATTATAAAAAGATTTATAATCGCTTCTTTGCTTTTCAATTTGGGTGGACATCTTTTACAATTATTCAAACCGCAGCAATTTCATCCCTGTCATATGTTTTTGCAGAATCACTGAATAGTATTGTACATATTCCGCCAATGTTTACTTCGTTTGCAGATATAAACCTGGCCGGAATATTCTATCCTTTTAAAGATTTTAATATAAAGTTTACTGCCATCGTATTGATCATTTTACTTACCTGGATAAATAAGGCGGGTTTAAAAAAAGGAGCCTGGATAAGTACAGTCATTTTATTTCTTGTTGTTACAGGAATATTCAGCATTATTGTATTTGGATTGAGTAGCACCGAAGCAGATATTTCCAGGACTTTTTCATTTGAATCTGTCAGTGATCAGCCGGTAACATTCAGTGCTGTGTTCACTGGTTTGTTAGCAGCATTCTGGGGTTACCAGGGTTGGGCATCCGTTGGTTTTATTGGTGGAGAAACTAAAAATGCAAACAGAAATCTTCCGCTGGGTATTGCCTTCGGGGTTTTAATAATCATATTAATTTATTTGTTGGTGAATACTGCTTACCTGTCTTTATTGACTGTTGCAGAATTAAAACAGATCAATCAAAGCGGAACCAGTATTGCTGCAATTGAAGCCGTCAAGGTTTTCTGGGGCAGGGGAGGTGAGTTGTTTATCGGCATATTAATCTTCATGACCACATTGGGTTGTACACATATGACCATCATCACCAGTTGCCGGGTTTATTATGCGATGGCAAATGAAGGATTGTTTTTTAAAAAAGCAGCTTTGCTAAATAAAAATGCTGTACCTGCTAATTCCCTGCTATTTCAGTGCATCTGGGGATGCTTATTGGTGCTTTCCGGCTCATTTGATCAGCTGACGGATATGGTTATTTTCGCCATTTTTATTTTTTATGGAGCCACTGCATTTGGGGTTTTTCTATTAAGAAAAAGAATGCCGGATGCCAATCGTCCATATAAAGTTTGGGGCTATCCTTTTGTTCCTGCAATTGTTATTTTATTTTCTGCCGGACTTTTTATCAATACCATTATTGTTCAGCCAAGGGAAGCCGGCATTGGTACCATCCTGATGCTTACTGGAATACCGATGTGGTATTTTTTCAAAAAGAAAAATAAACTCAATTCCCCAGATGATTCCAATTGATCAGCACATTCCAGACTAACGGAGCATCATGATGATTAAGATAACGGTGTAAAGGATCAAATGTAAAAGCAATGATCCTGCCTGCACCTGATGGCACATTAAAAATTGTACCATGCCCGATAATGGTTTGTTCATTTCTTACCATGCCTGAAAGAACATAGGGTGGTTCTTTTTTAATTTCTTCTTTTTTTACTTCATCTTTTTTTGCCGGTAAACCCATTACAGGTCCTGAATATATTTCTTCGTCCTTTAATGGTTTGGTACCATATTGCAGCAACATCATATCCCGGTTATATTTTCTTACCTGGAGCAAAGGAGAATTGCCTTTGAAAATCGGAAATACTTCAGGGAAGCCATATAATACAGGATTGTTTGAATTTCTGGCTTTTACATTTACTACCGAACCCGGATGAAAAAGGCCAGCAGCACTATAAGATTGAAGATCCTTTGCTATGCCTGCTTCCGCAATAATCTCTGATGAATTTGCCAGTGTAACCAGGACCCCCCCGGATTTCACAAACTTGTTTAATTCTTCTATTCCGTCAAAACCAGGTCCACCCGTCATGTCATTTGTTGAATCCGGATAACCGTGTGAAGGAAATTCTGCAGTTTTTGTGTAAGGCATGGGACCAAATTTTTCATCAATCTCATGAATAAATCCGCTTAAAGAAGATCTGATATTTGGAATAAGTATCACATCAAACCTGTTCTTTAATCCTCCTTTTTTCAGATCATCTTTATTAATACTGGTATAGGGAATCCCTCTTTGTTCAAAAGTAAATCTTGCCCATCCTTCATCCTGTGTATCTAACCAGCTATGGTAAATGGCAACTTTGGGTAACGCTACTGTATGTTGTTTTATGTTTGGAATGTTTTTAATTACAGATAGATCCAGGCTAAATTGTGATGCCAGTTTCGATGCTACTGTTGAATTCAATCCTTTAAGTATAACTGAACCGGCTGGTAAAGTATCTTTCAATTCTTTTGAGGAAAAGACAGTATCTGATACAATTGCCGAAACAGATGGATGTTGATTCTTTAACCAATATAAAGCAGGCAGGACTTCATTTTGTCTTTTATAATTTATCACATAATTATTTCCGTCGCCGTTTATTATCCCGTTATATTTTGCATCAGCATCCAGTAATTTCAGTTCAGTTAAATTATATTTTACACTGTCTTCAGCTTTCACATCTACACCATATAAATAACCCAGGGTCCAGGCAATATCGTCATAAGGAGGAAACTTTGCATCCTTAGGAAAATTTTGTTTGGAAAGAAGGGATAAAGCAAGATTACGGTAAGGCTGATTCATCAGCACCACATAGTCGCCTTTGTTTTTTCCTGACACAGCCTGGTGTACTTCAATTTGCTGACCCCGGAGTTGATTTACCAGATATGCGGCCATGGACGGATCACGTTGAGAATTTGGAATAACAAAGGCCCGGGGTTTTTCATTTAATCCCTTGTTCAGGTTATTCAATCCCTTCTGATAAAAATTTTGCAGCAGTGTTTTTCCATTATCAGCAGTATAAGTAAGTGAAGCCAGTACGCCAGCCTGCATATAGTTAATATTGTTTCGTGAAGACCAGTTTACCAATGGAGTGGCCGGATCTGGCCGGTACCATTCTTTATTCGTTACAAGATCGCCTGCATATCGTTGTTCAGAAAGATCCCGCATGTATGTATTGGCTCCGGCATTACCAAAAGTTTCATAAAACCGGCCAATGGAATTATGATTATTGGCGATCCAGATTCCGTATCCCGGATACCAGCCGTCATAGAATGCCCAGGTGAAAGCACCTGGTAATCCCTGTGCAGCCAATGTTGTGATATCGTGATTGGCCATTACCTGCCATTCTCCGATTGTGATCGGGTCAATAGTTTCATTATATGGTCCGGTTCCTGTTGACATATAAATTAAAGGAACTGATTCATGCAGATCCAGCATGACAGTCGGATGCCATTCAAAAAACCCGTTAAAGATCGCTTTTGTTATTGCCTGTGAAATTTGGATACCATCCCGGTTATTATCATGATAAACATATTTTCCCCAATAAGGAGCTGATCTTTTAAATCCATCGTCGAATTCAGTTCTTGATTTGCTGTAACGATAATACCAATCAACCTGTTTGTCTCTTCCATCAGGTTCTGCAACTGGGTTGATCAATACAATAATATTATTCCTGATGTTTTTAATATCGCTTGTTTGCCCGGTTACCAGGCGATATGCAAGTTCCATCAGCATTTCAGGTGAACCCATCTCCGGAGAGTGTAATCCACCATTCAGGTAAAAAACAGGTTTTGTGTCATTGATAATTCCGCTTACATCCATACCTTTTATCTTCCTGGGGTCTGCAAGCAAATCCAATTGTTTTTTATAATGCTCAATTCTTTGCATGGCATCTTCATTTCCTATAACTACTAACTGAATAGGTCTGCCTTCTTCTGTTGTTCCTACTTGTTTCATGGAAATGAACGGAGATGTTTTGGCAAGCGTTGAATAGTAGTTATAGATTTCAGCTGTACGATGCATTACACCAGGTGCGCCAATTATTTCGCCAAAATATTTTCTGGGAGAAGGAATATTGGGATCATCAGGAAGATTCAAAACCGACGCAGGTAAAAATTTTGTATCGGTGGTATACTCTCTTATTTTCTGATTATAGACCTCATCTATTTGCTGTGCTGCAATAGTGGTACTAACAAAAAGAAGACTGATAAAAAACAATCGTTTTAAATCCTGCATGATAGTTGTGTTTAATTAAAAGTAAGATTTTTTAAGTTTGATCGCTATGGGTAAAATGAAAAGTCAATCAACAATAAAAAGTTTGCAACCGGTTTTGATAAAGCAAGGTGCGGTTCTGTGTCATCACCAATTAAATAAGTCATTCCTTTGCATAAGGTGAGCATACTGCCATCTTGAAGACCAACTTCCATTTCTCCTTCCAGGCAATAAATAACATGGCCTTTATGGCATAAATGATCTGCTTTATATCCGGGAGTAAATTCAACCATTCGCACCCTGATATCGTTCATCATTTGGGTTTGCCAGCTGGTAGTACCGGTTTCTCCCGCAAACTGTTCTTTTGGAATCTCCGGCCAGTTAATAATTTGCGATGTAAATT
>CAZOOT010000036.1:0-25631 GCA_964581455.1 uncultured Chitinophaga sp.
CAGGATATCGCCGGCACATCTTTAATGAAAATGATGTTACAGAGCGAAGCACAATATGGTACAGCTATCGTGATGGAAACAAAAACCGGAAAGATCAAAGCAATTGTAAATCTTGGAAGACGTCCTGATGGCAGCTATTTCGAAGATGATAATTATGCTTTAAGGGTAACAGAACCGGGATCTACAATAAAACTTGCTACATTATTATCTGTACTTGATAAAAAATCCTCATCGATTAATGACCTCGTAGAAGTTGGAAGTGCCGGACGTATGGTAGTGGGTCCAAGAAATGTAAATGATGCGGAAAGATCACCCAAGCCGGTACTAAATGTAAGAGAATGCTTTTCTCATAGTTCTAATGTGGGGATGAGCAAACTTGCTTATAAAGCATTTGGAAACGATCCTGAAAAATTTAAAGACTACCTGCACAAATATTTTTTAGATGTAAGATCACCAATTGATCTTACTGATATACCAGCTCCAAGGCTGGCACCTCTTGCAAAAAAATCTGGTGGCACAATGAATATGATCACCATGAGTTTTGGATATGCCATTCAGGTCAGTCCCCTGCATATCCTAACGCTATATAATGCTGTAGCAAACGATGGTAAGATGATGAAGCCATATTTGGTAAACAGAATTGAAAAAGATGGCATTCCTTACCGTGAATTTCATCCAACTGTATTGAATGAAAGTATTTGTTCTCCATCAACTGCAAAATCTGCAAGAGAAAGTATGGAAGCTGTGGTAACTGAAGGAACAGGACGGAATGCTTTTAAGAAGATGCCTTTTGCCGTTGCTGGTAAAACGGGTACTGCACATGTTGCCGATGGAAAAATTAAATATAATGATATGGTATACCAGGCATCATTTGCAGGATATTTTCCGGCTAATGATCCTCAATACAGCTGCATTGTAGTAATTCGTACCAGGCCACATGCAGCTTTACATTATGGTGGCCAGTTGGCAGCACCTGTTTTCAGGGAAATTGCTACCAAATTATATGCAATGTATGTGAATAGGAAAACTACACCGGTATATGAAGGGAAAAAAGACAGCTCAGTATATTATTATACCGGTAATACCAATGATGTAAGGAATATTTATAATACGCTGAAAATTTCATACAGCGATTCTGTGAATCAAGCAAGCTGGAGTTCAGTTTATCCATTCAATTTTCAGCCTGTATTAAAAGAAAGGAATATCAATAACAGTCTGATGCCTGATATAAAAGGTATGGGATTAAAAGATGCTATTTATCTCCTGGAAAATATGGGATTGAAAGTTCAGGCAAAAGGTAAAGGAAAAGTGCTGGTTCAATCCGTTAAGGCAGGAACCACTTTGGCAGAAGGGATGGTTGTAATTGTTGAGTTAGGTTAATTGGATCATGGTTTAAAGATTGTTTGTGATACTGAAAGAAATTCTATACAAAGTTGCAATAAGGTCAGTGATTGGGAGTACAGACATTGAAGTAAGTGATGTGAATATAGATTCGGGAAAAGTGGGTAAAGATGGATTATTCATAGCTGTAAAAGGAGTGGCAACAGATGGTCACAAGTTCATTGATAAAGCGATTGAAGCCGGAGCCACTGTGATTGTCTGTGAAAAGATGCCTGGTTCAAAAAAAGAAAAAGTTGTTTATGTGCAGGTAGAGAACAGTGCAGCTGCTGCTGGTTATATAGCAGCTAATTTTTTTGAAAATCCTTCAGGTAAAATGAAACTGATAGGCGTCACCGGCACAAATGGAAAAACAACGATTGCGACATTATTATATAAGCTCTTTACATCATTGGGATATAAATGCGGATTGCTGAGTACGGTGGAAATCTGTATCGGGGAAAAAACAATTCCTGCTACACATACAACACCGGATGCTATCAGCCTGAACAGGATCTTGAAAAAAATGCTGGAAGACGGATGTACCCATGTTTTCATGGAGAACAGTTCACATGCCATTCATCAGCATCGGAGTACAGCGTTAATATTTTCAGGCGCCATATTCAGCAACATTACTCATGATCACCTGGATTATCACAAAACCTTTGACGAATACATCCGGGTGAAGAAATCATTTTTTGATTCATTGCCTGTTGATGCATTTGCCATCAGTAATGCAGATGATAAAAGAGGAGCAGTGATGTTGCAGAACACAAACGCAAAAAAACATTTTTACAGTTTGAAAACGGTTGTAGCGTTTAAGGGAAAGATTCTGGACAATAGCCTTGCAGGTTTGCAGATGAATATTAATGACCAGGAAGTTCATTTCAGAATGATCGGCGAGTTTAATGCTTATAACCTGTTGGCTGTTTATGGTGCAGCCATGTGTTTGGGAGAAGATAAGCAGGAAGTGTTACGATGCTTGAGTGTGTTAACAGGAGCTGAGGGAAGATTTGATTATTTAACCTCTCCAAAAACCCGGGTAATTGCAATTGTTGATTATGCTCATACACCGGATGCATTGTTAAATGTGTTGTCAACTATAAAAAAACTAAAGAAAGGATTTGAAAAAGTGATCACAGTAGTAGGATGCGGAGGTGATAGAGATAAAACTAAAAGACCGGTAATGGCAGAAGTGGCTTGCGAGTATAGTGATAGAGTGGTATTGACAAGTGACAATCCCCGAACAGAAAACCCGGATCAGATCATTAAAGACATGGAGCAAGGAGTGAACACAGCATCAAAAAGAAAATGTATCTCAATTGTTGACAGAAAAGAAGCTATAAAGACAGCGATAAGTTTAGCCGGTGAAGAAGACATTATCCTGGTTGCAGGAAAAGGGCATGAGAAATACCAGGAGATAAAAGGAGTAAGAAAACATTTTGATGATAAAGAAATAGTGAGAGAGATGTTTGTAATGTTAGATAAATAAGAATTGAATAAAAATACCTTGGACGGTAATAGAATAAAGCGATAAGTAAAAACCAAAACCAGTATGTTATACCATTTATTTGAATGGTTTCAGGATCAAAACATCAAATTCCCGGGAAGCCGGTTACTTGAGTTCACGACTTTCCGGGTGCTTTTGGCCATGCTGTTTTCTCTTATCATTACGCTGATCTATGGAAAAAGCCTGATCAGAATTTTGAAGAAAAAGTTAATCGGAGAATCTGTCCGCGATTTGGGATTGGCTGGTGAAGAAAAAAAGAAAGGAACGCCAACCATGGGTGGATTAATCATCATCCTTGGAATAATTGTTCCCACACTGCTTTTTGCCCGACTCGATACAATATATATAGTCATCATGCTGGTGGCAACAGTCTGGCTGGGTCTTATTGGTTTTATTGATGATTACCTGAAGTTGAAAGCTAAACGAATTTCTCAGCAACAGGGTTCAGTTCATAAGAAAGGAGATAAGGATGGGCTTGCTGGCTGGTTTAAAATATTAGGACAAGTGGGATTAGGATTATTCGTCGGGCTCACACTGTTTTTTCATGATGATGTAAAAATCTGGAGAGAGTACCAGGGAAATTTTAATCCAAATGATCCCACACAGGTAGTACGAGAAGTGAACGGAAAGGAGAAAGTGTTTGTAGTTACAAAAGAACCAATTACTACAATTCCATTTGTAAAAAATCATGAGTTCAATTACACAAAATTGTTACCCGCCGGTATAAGAAATTTTTCATGGTTGTTATATACTCTAATAGTAATTGTAATAATAGTAGCTGTTTCAAATGGTGCAAATATTACTGATGGATTGGATGGACTTGCATCAGGAACATCGGCATTAGTGGGAGTATGCCTGGGCATATTTGCCTATGCAAGTGGCAGCTTCTTCTTTGCCGATTATCTCAACATCATGTATATACCAAATCTTGGTGAGCTATCCATATTCATAGCTGCAATGATCGGTGCCTGTATTGGATTCATGTGGTACAATTCTTATCCGGCACAGGTTTTTATGGGGGATACGGGCAGTTTGACCTTAGGCGGAATAATCGCTGCACTGGCAATCATCGTTCACAAAGAATTATTGATTCCCATATTCTGCGGAGTTTTTTTAGTGGAGAATGTAAGTGTGATGATGCAGGTAGGTTATTTCAAATACACAAAAAGAAAATATGGTGAAGGCAGAAGAATTTTTTTAATGAGTCCGCTGCACCACCATTACCAGAAGCTGGGATATCATGAAGCGAAGATTGTGACAAGATTCTGGATCGTGACGATGCTTTGTGTATTGTTAAGTATTGCAACGTTGAAGATGAGATAGAAAAGTGAATGGTGGAAAGTGAGTGGTGAATATGGTAGTGAAAATTCACAATTGGAAAAAATGATTACTGAAAAACCCGTAATCTGAAACCCTTAGAAAAAATGATAAAGTCCAAACCAGATTGTGGTGCAAAAAAACCAATGCTTGTGAAGAACCAGATTCCGTACAATGAAATGAAAAATGAAATCGGGAATAGTCATACTTGGAGGCGGTGAAAGTGGTGTAGGTGCTGCGCTGTTAGCGAAACAGCAGGGGTA
Organism: uncultured Chitinophaga sp.; assembly: GCA_964581455.1. Lineage (GTDB taxonomy): Bacteria > Bacteroidota > Bacteroidia > Chitinophagales > Chitinophagaceae > VBAS01. The sequence continues at coordinate 4,468 of CAZOOT010000036.1, forward strand.
TGATGTTTTCCTATCTGAGGGTAGTTCTTTGAAAGAGGTCTATCGCAATGAACTGCGAAATGCCGGAATTGAATTTGAAGAAGGTGGCCACACCGATGAAAAAATTCTGAATGTAACTGAAGTAGTGAAAAGCCCGGGTATCCCGGAAAAGAATGAGATGGTGAAAAAGATCAGGGCAAAAGGAATTGAGATCATCAGTGAAATAGAACTGGCCTATCGTTTCAAAGGCAACAGCAAAATAATCGGAGTCACCGGCAGCAATGGAAAAACAACAACCACAGCAATGACATTTCATATCTGCAAAACAGCAGGACTGGATTGTGCCATGGTTGGAAATATCGGTTTTTCGTTTGCAAGACAGGTTGCAATAGATCCAAAACCCTTGTACGTAGTAGAGATAAGCAGTTTTCAGTTGGATGATATCAAAACATTCAGGCCGGATGTAGCGATACTCACCAACATTACCGTAGATCATCTTGATCGCTACGAGTATAAGTTTGAAAATTATATACGGAGCAAATTCCGGATTGTAATGAACCAGGCAGCAAATGATTATTTCATTTATTGCCTGGACGATGAAGTAACTATGAAATATTTAAACAAATTCAGTATTCAATCAAAACAACTACCAATCAGCATGAAAAAAGAAGTACCGAACGGAGCATTTATCAAAGACGGGGACATGTTTGTAAGAACAGGAAATGAATATACCAATATGAGTGTTTATGATTTTGCCTTAAAGGGAATTCATAATCAGTATAACACAATGGCGGCTTGCGTAGCAACGTCAACCCTGGAATTACGTAAAGAAAAAATTCGTGAAGCAGTCACCACATTTCAAAGCCTTGAGCACCGGATGGAACCGGTAGCTACAGTCCGGGGAGTTGAATTTGTCAATGACAGCAAAGCTACCAATGTCAATAGTACCTGGTATGCGCTGGAAAGTATGAGTAAGCCAACAATTCTCATACTCGGCGGAGTTGATAAGGGTAATGAATATTCACTCATTGCTGAATTAGTGAAAGAAAAAGTAAAAGCAATCATTTGCCTTGGTGCTGATAACACGAAGATCCACCAGGCATTTGGAAATATAGTAAGCCCTATTGTAAATGCAGGCAGCGCCTCAGAAGCCGTACATGCTGCCTTTCATTTTGCTAATAAAGGTGATGTGGTTTTATTAAGCCCTGCTTGTGCAAGTTTCGATTTGTTCAGGAATTATGAAGACAGGGGCGATCAGTTCAAAAAAGCAGTAAAGGAATTGTAAAGTGGTAGGCAGGATTATTATTTAGAGTACAAAAAAAGTAAATGACCGAATTAGTTAACATACAATCATCCATTAAAAACTTTGGGCAGAGAACCAAAGGTGACAAGGTCATCTGGGCCCTCGTCCTTTTATTGGTCATGATTTCACTGTTAGTGGTGTATAGTGCCACCGGTTCTCTGGCATATAAATTATACCGTGGTAATACCGAGATCTACCTGTTCAAACAATTTGCATTTATCGTAACGGGTTTGACGCTTATCTATTTTACACACCGGGTTAATTATACCATCTGGTCAAGGGTAGCACAGATACTTTTCTTATTGTCTATTCCGCTATTATTCTATACACTTTTCTTTGGTGTTCGTATGAATGAAGGAAGCCGTTGGATAAGATTGCCGTTTATTAATATGACGATGCAGACTTCTGACCTGGCCAAGCTTGCATTATTCATGTATCTCTCCAGGCTGATCAGTAAAAAACAAAATGTTATTAAAGATTTCAAACAGGGTTTTTTACCGGTCATTATTCCAATTGGAATTACATGTGCATTAATTGCACCTGCCAATCTTTCTACTGCTTTGCTTTTAGGCGCCAGTTGCATCATGTTACTGTTTATCGGAAGAGCCAGGGCAAAACATTTATTGGTAACAATTGGAATCGCATTAATACCATTGATCATCCTGGTTTTTGCAGCAGTGTTCAGGCATAATTCTGGAAATGAAGAACTGATTGCTACCCAAAAAAAATCTACCGGTTTATTCGCCAGGGTAGATACCTGGATCAACCGGGTAGAAGGATTTATTTTTTCCAGCAAGCAGGCAATTGATGGGGATGCATACCAGGTCACACAGGCAAAGATCGCCATAGCTGCAGGAGGTTTTGTAGGCGTAGGTCCAGGTAACAGTACGCAGCGGAATTTTTTACCACAGGCATATAATGATTTTATTTACCCCATCATCATTGAAGAATATGGATTGATCGGGGGAGCATTTATCTTATTTATCTACCTGGCTTTTTTATGGCGAAGCATAAGAATATTTAAACGATGCCCTTATGCATTCGGTGCATTCCTTGCATTAGGGCTCAGTTTTACTTTAGTATTACAGGCGGTGGCAAATATGGCAGTGAGTGTAAATCTTTTTCCGGTAACAGGAGTTACACTGCCATTGATCAGTATGGGGGGAAGTAGTTTTTTGTTCACCTGTTTTGCCATAGGAATCATTTTGAGTGTGGCAAGAAACGTGGAGCAGTTGGAAGGAAAGCAACCCCTCCAAACCTCCCCTAAAGGGGAGGCTTAAGTAAATGCTTTTTGAAATGAATAACGTATCAGACAATAGTGAGGTTTCAGGCTCCCCCTTTAGGGGGCGGGGGGGGCGAAAGAAAGTAATAATAGCAGGTGGCGGAACAGGCGGACATATTTTTCCGGCAATAGCAATTGCCAATGCCTTGAAAAAAAAAGATCCGGCGATGGAGACACTGTTTGTAGGGGCAATTGGAAAAATGGAAATGGAAAAAGTGCCACAGGCTGGTTACAGGATCGTTGGACTGGACATAACAGGATTTAACAGAAGTTCTTTGATAAAAAATATTGGTTTGCCTTTCAAGATCATAAAAAGTTTTTTCCAGGCAAGAAGGATCATGAAAGAATTTCAACCGGATATAGTAATTGGCGTTGGCGGTTATGCCAGTTTTCCCATGTTGCGATTAGCACAGCAAAAGAAAATTCCAACACTGATCCAGGAGCAAAATTCTTTTGCAGGAAAAACAAACATGCTGTTGGGAAAACGGGCAGGTAAAATTTGTGTAGCCTTTGAAGGGATGGACAAATTTTTTCCGAAAGAGAAAATAGTGATAACCGGAAATCCCGTCCGGGCTGCGATCTCGCAATCAACAATCAGCAGGGCAGAAGGTTTGAAATTTTTTGGGTTGGAGGAAAACAAGAAAACCGTATTGGTAATTGGAGGAAGTCTTGGAGCAAGAACAATTAATGAAGCAATAGATAAACATCTTGCTGCTTTATTAAATGCAGGGCTTCAGGTGATATGGCAAACAGGAAAACCATTTGTTGCAAAAGCTAAAGAAAGTGCTGCAGGAATGAAAGCGGTATGGGTAAATGAATTTATCTCACTGATGGAATATGCGTATGCAGCGGCAGACCTGGTTATTTCAAGAGCGGGCGCCATAGCTATTGCAGAATTATGTGTAATGAAAAAGCCTGTGCTCTTTGTGCCATTTCCTTTTGCAGCAGAAGATCACCAAACGGTAAATGCTATGAGCCTGGTAGAAAAGAATGCGGCAATCATGGTAAAAGATAGCCAGGCAATTGAAAAAATAGTACCAATGATCATTGATCTGGCAAATGATGAAGCAAAACAAAATGAATTAAAAAACAATATCAGTCAATTCGCCATCACTGGTGCAGATGAAAAAATTGCTGATGAAATTATAAACATCCTTCAATCCTGAAAAGGATTGAGGAAAAGAAGGTCCAAACAATACTGTCCCTGTGAATCCCCCTTCGGGGGGAGAAATTATGAGTCGGGAATTTAGCGTTCAGCGTTGAACATCGAACATTTAAATGAAAACGAAAGGAACAAATCAGGAGGAGCGATGAACAATATTTATTTTATAGGTATCGGTGGAATAGGAATGAGTGCACTGGCCAGGTACTATAATACAAAGGGAGCAAAAGTAAGCGGGTATGATAAAACAAGAAGTTCTTTAACAGCTGAATTGGAAAAAGAAGGAATCGAAATTCATTATGAGGAAAACCTTGCAATGATCTTAAAAGAAGCAGAGATGGTGGTGTATACACCAGCAATTCCCAAAGATCATAAGGAATTGGTTTATTATCAGCAGCATGGATATAAAGTTGTAAAACGGAGTGATGTATTGAAGATCATAACAGAAAGTTCTTTTAATATATGTATAGCTGGTACACATGGAAAGACAACCATCAGTACAATGATTGCTCATTTGCTGCGGCATTCAGGATATGGATGCAATGCTTTCCTGGGAGGAGTTTCCGTGAATTACGGAACTAATTTTTGGCCAAGTGACAGAAATGTATGTGTGGTAGAAGCAGATGAATACGATAGAAGCTTTTTGAAATTATTTCCCGATGTAGCCATCATCACAGCCATGGATGCAGATCATTTGGATATCTATGGCACAGCGGTACAGGTGGAAAATGCTTTTATTGATTTTAGTAATAATGTAAAAGCCGATGGGATGTTGTTTAGCAGGTTTGGTATGAAAAGAGCAAATGAGCTGGCAGCAGGAAGGCAGGATGAAGATGCAAGAAAACATTTAACATATAGCCTCCAAAATGAAAGTGCCGATGTGTATGCAGAAAATATCAGGATGATGAATGGGAGTTATGAGTTTGATGTTGTGATGTCCGGAAGGAATTTTTTTGAAAAGGAAAATAAAATTGAAAACGTAGTGCTGCATATGGGCGGTATGCATAATGTAGAAAATGTGGTGGCAGCAATAGCAGTTGCAAGTTCTTTGGGAATTGAAAATAAAAAGATCAGGACAGCGGTGGAAGATTTTAAAGGTGTAAAGAGAAGGTTTGAATATGTCATCAAAACAAAAGATCTCGTTTTTGTTGATGACTATGCTCATCATCCGGAAGAGTTAAGGGCACTGATCAATGGAGCAAAGTCTTTGTTCAGTCATAGAAAATGTACAGTAATCTTTCAACCTCACCTGTACACAAGAACTAGGGATTTTGCAGATGGCTTTGCAGAAGTGCTGGACCTGACAGATGAAGTGATCTTGTTGCCTGTTTATCCGGCAAGAGAACTGCCAATCGAAGGCGTGGAAAGCGAATTGATTATGGATAAAATGAAGAATGAACATAAAAAAGTATTGACAAAAGTGCAACTGATGAACTGGATAAAGCATGATTATTCCAAAACAGTGAATAAGGATTTTGGAGAAGTATTGATAACGGCCGGAGCAGGAGATATTGATACTTTAATTGAACCTATAAAAAAAGAGCTAAAAGACCTATAGTTGACAATGAACACAAAAGCAACAATAAGAAAAATTTTATTCATAGCCTTCTGGGTTGTTATAGGCGGAGGCATGCTTACATTATTAATCGCTGCTATTGGAAAAAACAAGCAGGAATTGTGCAGCGACTTTTCCATTTCAGTAAAAAGTTATAAAGAAAACTATTTTGTAAATGAAACTGAAATAACGAAACTCCTGAAAGCAGCATTGGGATCAGAAGTGAAAGGCAGAAAGATCAGTGAAATAAATCTGGATCAGCTGGAACAGTTATTAAAAGATAATATATGGATCAGTGAAGCTGAAGTGTGGTTTGATAACAGAAATGTACTCAGAATATCTGTGATTGAAAGGGACCCGGTTGCCAGAATATTTACCACTGATGGAGTTTCATATTATCTGGATAGCAGCCTTGTAAGATTACCGCTATCGGAAAAAATCAGTGCAAGATTACCGGTGTTTACTTCTTTCCCGGGAGGTGAAACATTAAAAGCAAAAGACAGTATGCTCTTGCTGGATATAAAAAATACAGCAATCTATATATTAAATGATCCTTTTTTAATGAGCCAGGTATCTCAAATAGATATTGTGAATGAAGAAAAATTTGAAATGATTCCTGTGGTGGGAGATCACCTGGTGAAACTGGGAGATGGTAAATACATAGATAAGAAATTTAAAAGGCTGATAACATTCTATAAACAGGTATTGAGTAAAAGCGGATTTAATACTTATAGCATTGTAGATGTGCAATATGCTGGCCAGGTGATAGGTACTAAACGCGGAAAGGAAAAAAGAGAAGTGGACATGGTAAGATTGCGCATGAATGTGGAGAATTTACTGAACAAAGTACAGCGGATGCAGGCTGATTCCGCAAACAATAGAATACCATCAATTGAGAAACCAATCAATGATGAGAAAAAAACAAATCTGAGCAATACCACTATACCATCCACCGATCCAAATGCTGTGAAAACTACATCCATACCCCTTAAGAATGATGAAAAACAAGATGAAGCAAAACCAAAAGCGGTGATGCCGAAGAAGAAGGAGAATGATGAAAGAGAAAATAAGAAATAAGGAATAAGAAATTAGGAATAAGGAATGTGGGACTAGGAGTTTGTAGATGGAAGAGTAGAACTGAATTTAAAGAGAAAGATCGAAAGGGGTGGGTTAAGCTGAATAGAAATTCTGAAAGTACAAGAGAGCGACGCAAGGGAAGATGAACAGAATTACAAAAGCCGGCAAACAAAAAAATAAAATTCGACACTTGATAATATAAAAATTGTAAACAACTAAAAACCGAAGTATATGAACAACGAACAACCCATTATCGTAGGCCTGGACATAGGCACCACAAAAATTGCCGTCATTGCCGGAAGGAAAAATGAATTCGGCAAATTGGAGATTCTTGGTTTCGGACGATCCAATAGCAACGGTGTAAAGCATGGACAGGTGCTGAACATTGATGAAACCATCAAAGCAATTAACAGTGCTTTGGAAAATTGCCTTGCTTCCAATCCCGGGCTGGAAGTAAATGATGTATATGTTGGCATTGCCGGACACCATATAAAAAGTTTACAAACCCGTGGTGACATGGTTAGACAAGACACCGAAGGAGAGATCACACAAAAAGAAATTGATCAGCTTGTTGCCGATCAATACAAAACCTATATCCCTGCAGGAGATCAGATCATTGATGTGATACCACAGGAATTTACCATTGATAATTTTCAAAACATTCCAAATCCAATCGGGTATGGCGGCGTAAAGATTGGCGCCAATTTCCATATCATCACAGGAGATAAGAATGCAATCCGCAATATTAAAAGAAGTGTGCAAAGAGCAAATCTGTCTACCAAGGACCTGGTATTACAACCGCTGGCATCCGCTGCTGCAGTAATGGGGCAGGAAGATCTGGAAGCTGGTGTGGCAATTGTGGATATTGGCGGAGGTACTACAGATCTTGCTGTTTTTTATGAAGGCATATTAAAACATACAGCAGTTATTCCATTTGCAGGTGAGAATATCACCAATGATATAAAAACGGGGTTGGGTGTTTTAAAAACCCAGGCGGAACAAATGAAAGTTCAATTCGGAAGTGCATTGGCAAACGAAGCAAAGAATAATGCATTCATTACTATTCCCGGATTACGTGGGATGCCAGCTAAAGAGATTAGCGTGAAAAACCTGGCCAATATCATCCAGGCCCGTATGAGTGAGATAATGGATTTTGTTACTTATCACCTGAAGCAAGTGGGTTTGGATAATAAAGCCTTGAATGGCGGCATTATTCTTACCGGTGGTGGTTCGCAACTAAAACACATGATCCAGTTGACAGAATATGTTACCGGATTGAATGCAAGGATCGGTTTTCCTAACGAACATCTTGCAGCCGGGCACATTGATGAGTTGGCAAAACCAACATACTCCACTTGTGTAGGTTTGATCTTAAAAGGATATGATGATTACGAACATAACCGCAAGCAATTTGAAACAGAATTCAAAAAAGTTGAAGTACCTGATGGTTTGAAAAGGGCAGGTGAAGTTATAGCCGGAGAAGGACAGGAAGATGGAATTTCCCAGGGAGAAATGAAAAAGCGGAAAAACCTGACTGGCTTCTGGGATAAATTTAAAGACAGGCTGGTTGATCTTTTCAAAGAAGAAGATGATCATCATCTGTAAGCTTTAATAATCCTTTCTGCCGGGTGTAGAAAGGCCTGGGAAAAATTCAATGATTGAAAAGTTCTTTTTATAAAATTTAATATACTAACCAAATATTCATTTAGCTCCGGGATCAGAAACAAATCATGATCTGTGTGGGCTGCCAAAATTCAACCGTATGATACATTTTGATCTGCCTAAAGAAAAATCATCAATTATTAAAGTAATTGGTGTTGGAGGAGGAGGAAGTAATGCCGTCAATTATATGTACAGCCAGAAAATTGAAGGTGTAAACTTTATTATTTGTAATACCGATGCGCAAGCAATTGCCCAAAGTGATGTTCCCAACAAGATACAGCTGGGGCCACACCTTACGCAGGGCCTTGGAGCAGGAGCCAATCCTGAGATCGGAAGACAGGCAACGGAGGAATCGCTTGAAGAGATTCGACGTATCCTTGAGGTGAATACAAAAATGGCTTTCATCACTGCCGGCATGGGTGGTGGTACAGGTACCGGAGGTACGCCGATCATTTCACAGATCTGTAAAGAGCTGGGCATACTCACGGTTGGTATTGTAACTACACCATTTGACTATGAAGGAAAGAAAAGAATTCAGCAAGCTGAAGAAGGAATAAAAACGCTGAAACAATATGTTGATACATTACTGGTGATCAGTAATGACAAACTACGTCACCAGTTTGGTAATTTAAAAATGCGGGAAGCATTTGCAAAAGCAGACAATGTATTGGCAACTGCAGCAAAATGTATTACAGATGTGATCAGCAGTACGGGCCAGATCAATGTGGACTTTGCTGATGTATGCACTGTCATGAAAAATGGCGGGGTAGCCATTTTGGGAAGTGCAGCAGCTGAAGGCGAGAACCGTGCACAAAAAGCAATTGAAGAGGCGTTGAATTCACCTTTATTAAATGACAATGATATCAAAGGGGCAAAATGGATACTCATCAATATCAATTCATCTGAAGGTGATCATGAATTCACAATGGATGAAGTAGAGGTTATTCAGAATTATATTTTATCACAGGCAGGTGATAACTCAGATGTGATACTTGGACTTGGTTATGATAATAATTTAGACAAAAAAATCAGCATCACCCTGATTGCAACTGGTTTTCAGCATAAGGATCCATTTGCAAAAGCGGATCCTGATAGCAACCGGGTAAAGAAAAAGGAAGAAGAAAAAATAATAATGACCCTGGGACAACCGGATGAAGCAGCAACTGAAATGCCGGCCATGGAAGAGGTGAAAGAAGAAAAGAAGGAAGAAGATTTGTTAGCTCCACGCTTGGTTGAAAATGTGCCTGCAGCAAATGAACCGGTTTCAGCTATGATGATAATAGAAGATGAGGATATGGAAGAAGAAAAGGAGGAATTCATTTTACAACCGGAAAATGAATCCCCGATGATTGTTTGGGACCTGAATGAGCAGGGAAAAATACCTGGTGAAAATACTGATACTAAGCCAGGTGAAACTACTGGGGAAAAATTCCTGTCAGCTCAACCAAAGCAAGAACTACATTCGCCATTGCTGTCCGTAAATCCCTCACTTAAGAAAGAAGAAATTAAAGAAACTAAAAATAGTACTACCCCGGTGTCTGCAGCATCGGGAGGTTATCTGGCCAGACCATCCAATATTTATGCAGAAACACAAGCAGGGGTTTCCACCCCAATGCCTTCTGCCGAAGAACCGGTCCCTTCTAAGCCGAACATGGATGAGGAGCAGCAGCTCTTCGACATGAAACTGGTTCAGAGGGATGACATTCCTGCGGCGGATATGCCCATGGCCCAACAAACTCATGAACCCTTGGAACTTTCAGATGAGGATCCTGCTTTGCAAGACGAATCTGAGAGCCAAAAACGTAGGGCAGCCGAAAGACTGCAAAAGCTGCGAAATCTTTCTTTCAATATTAACGCAGCTGACCCGAATAATGAGTTTGAAACTGTGCCGGCTTATATCCGCCGCAATATGGAATTGTACGGCAATTCCAGCGCTGCAGTCGAAAACTTTTACAGTAACTACGAAGTCAAGACCGACGACAACAATCAAACAAAAATCAGCACCATCAATACATTTTTAGACGGGAAAAAACCGGACTAAATAATCCAACCTTTTGAAGAAAGTTCGAAATATGCCTTATCAGGCAAGTGTTTTTAGTTGTTCCCTCCGGTTTCTACCGGAGGGTATTTTTTTTGCGATGGGTTCTGAACTCTGAGCTTGTCGAAGAGTGAAGTTTTTTTTATGTAACCGGCTAGAGCAATTTTGGTCATCGTCCCTTGTGTCACTCACTTATACGTTCCGTAATTCTATTCATCTTTTTACCACCCCCATTCGAAATATTAGCCAATGGTAATGCTTCCCCCGCCAGCGGGGGATAACGTACAGAAAGTGAGTTAAAAAAAATCTATTCATTTAAAAAGTTTGAATTTAGTTTAACTTTCCAATCATGGATCCCGGCTCTACCATACTCATCACAGGCGGCACAGGCTTGGTTGGCAATGCAATTACTGCCGCTTTGCTTGAAAGAGGATTTCAGGTTATTATATTAACAAGGAATCCGGAAAGGCAAAAATCAAATCACACGCATCTCATATATAAATCATGGAACGTAGAAAAGCAGGAAATAGATAAGGAAGCAATCAAAAAAGCTGATTATATCATTCAACTTGCAGGAGCATCTATAGCGGAAAAAAGATGGACAGCAAAAAGGAAGGAAGAAATTATTAATAGCCGGGTAGATTCGGGAAAATTAATTGTAGAAAACTTAAAATCCATTCAAAATAAAATAAAAGCAGTTATCAGTGCTTCAGCCACCGGATGGTATGGTCAGGATCCGGAAAGAAATTACAAGGGATATACAGAATCAGTTCCGGCAGCGGTTGATTTTCTTAGTCAAACAAGTAAAAAATGGGAAGCAGCCATTGAACCGATAGAGGATTTAAATATTCGCCTGGTAAAGCTCAGAATTGGAATTGTATTAAGCAATAATGGGGGAGCTTTAAAGGAATTTAAAAAACCCCTGAAATTTGGTTTAGCAACAATATTTGGAAGCGGCAACCAGGTTATAAGCTGGATACATATTGATGATCTTGTAAGAATGTTTCTGTTTATGCTGGATCATGAAAACTTTTCCGGAACATTCAATGCAGTGTCTTCAAATCCGGTTACTAACAAAGAATTGATCTTAAAAACTGCGGAAATTGAAAGGGGTAAACGATTTATACCTGTTCACGTTCCCTCAATTGCGCTTAAAATGGTATTAGGAGAAATGAGTGTTGAAATTTTAAAGAGTTTAACTGTAATAAATGATAAGATAAAACAAACAGGTTTTATTTTTCAATATCCACAACTACAGGAAGCATTGTATCAGCTACGGGGTTGACAGGAAATTAATTAATGACCAGGGAATACAGTTTTTCTTTTTCATGTCTTCCTTTTAATTCAATTTCACCAATTTCTTCAGATGAAAAAGATTCAGGGATCTTAAATCCTTCAAGAAATTCATGCGAATAAACAAAAGCATGATTTAGTTCATGGCATTTACTCCTGATTCTTGCTGTGGTATTCAGGGTGTCTCCGCTATAAACCAGTTCTTTTTTGATAATGCCTATAAAACCAGCAGTAACATCACCCGCATGTATTCCTGTTTTAAATGTAGGTACGAAACCATATTCTGCAGTATAATATTTTTCTTTTTTCCTGATCGCTGTAACAGCTTGTTTTATAAAAGCAAGACAATGTTCTTTATTTTTCTCGGTGTTTTTCCAGGAAATAACAATTTCGTCTCCTACATATTGATAAATTTCGCCGGCGTTGGCAAGAATAGGTTCTGTAATGTCTGCAAAAAAATCTCTTAATAAGCTGAAATATTTTTCATGGCCCAGTTTTTCTGCAATAGTGGTGGAATCATTGATGTCAAGAAAAATAAAAATCCTGTTTTCTATTTTAGGTTTGTTGTACCTGCCACGGATCATGTTGGAAAATCCGCCCGGTCCGTACTTGTCAATTACTTCCAGCAGCAGGATGGATATAAATGCCAGCAATCCCAAATCAACCATTAACATCAGGTAGCTGGAAGAAGTCATTATTTTATCCAAAAAAACATGGGTAAAATCATAAAAACTACCATCATACCTGAAAACAAAATAGGCCATCAGAAAAACAATAGACACAACAACAAATAACAGGAATGTCAAGGTCATTCTTAAAACAACTGATATCATGAATGGAAGCCGGTGAAAGGCATTTTTTAGAAAGAAAGCTTCGGCTCCTGCAATAATAAAACCTATTATGGCAAAGGCAACAGAGAACATGCTAACACTTCTTCCTGCCAGTAATTTGCTGTCTACAGCGATAATATTATACTTTATAATTAAGCTGAAAATTACCCAGATGACAGCAATATTAATTACAACATACAACCTGTAAAGAAAAACTCTTCGTGAAATCATAGTAATGTTTTATTAACAGATTTAAATATACTGGATTACATTTAATTCTGCATTGGTATGCGATTCTTTAATACGGAGTGAAAGCTTGTTAACGAATTCTTTTCAAAAACATTAGGTAAAAAATCTTCAGTTTTCAGCTCAAATAAGTATTTCGCAGATGAGAACATGGTTTCGCTAAGATCATTAGGATAAATTAATTTTATTTTAGGAAATAACAATTTCGGCAACCACTTAATGATATATATCTTCGTCATTAGCCTTTACAGGTTAAACATTTTTTCAGGATCAGTTGTCTTCGAAATTTCTGAACTTTTAATAAAAACAGGTAATTATTTTTATAAAAATTTGATATTCATGCAAAAATTTTTGTGTTTTTTGATTGCTGGCATATTCATGATCAGCTCCTGCCAGAAAGAGATTAAGAATGATCTGCAACCGCCGGTAAATCCCCCGACTACTACCACCCCATCAAGATTGGATTTGATCCGTGATTCAGTGTATTTATATACTAAAGAAGTTTATTTGTGGCAGGAACTTATCCCGTCATATTCAGTATTTAATCCAAGACAATATACCGGTGCTACAGAAATTGCAACAGCACAAAATGAAATGGATGCCATAAGAAGATTACAGCCACTTGACCGGTTTAGTTTTGTTGTTACAACAGCTCAATCCGGTGGCTTTCAAACAGGACAGGATAATGATTATGGTTTTTTTATTCAAGCTGCTTCTGTAGATAAAGTACAGCCCATAGATTCTGTTTTTTGGTTTGTAAATTATGTGTACAGCCAGTCTTCTGCAGGAACGAATGGAGTACAACGGGGCTGGAGGCTAACCAGGCTAAACGGATCAAATCTTGGATATGACCAGGCAAGTGCTAATATACTTAACAATGTTTTTTTTGGAACAGGCACCAGTGCAAATTTTGAATTTAAAAAACCTGACGGAACAACTGTTTCAGCCAGCTTATCCAAAGTATCTTATATAGCCAATTCGCTTTTATACAATACTGTTTTTGATATTAGTGGAAAAAAAGTCGGCTATTTTGTTTTCAACCAGTTTTTTGGGCAGCCATCAAGAAATGAACTGGCCCAGTTGTTCACTAATTTTCAGGCCCAGGGAATTAATGAATTAATAGTTGATTTAAGATACAACCCGGGAGGATCGGTTCAAACCCAGGATACACTTGCCAACCTGATAGCTCCTGTATCGGCTAACAATCAAGTAATGTATCAATATATCTTTAACAATACACTGCAGAATAATCAACATCAACTGATTCGCAATAAACCGGGTTATGGAAATATTTTTAATGCTTCCAATAATACAGTAAGATTTAAAAAAGCCGGAAATTTAAATCTGTCCCGGATATTTGTCATAGTAACCGGGGGTTCAGCTTCAGCCAGCGAATTACTTATCAATAATCTGAAGCCGTTTATGGATGTAAAACTGATAGGAGATACTACATATGGCAAACCTGTAGGTTATTTTCCTATTCCAATTTATGATTTTGATATTTACCCCATTTCATTCAAAACGGTAAACAGTGCCGGGAGTGCAGATTATTACTTTGGTTTTGCTCCAAATTACCTTTCGGCAGATGGTGTAGATAAAAACTGGGGTGATGTGAATGAGCCCAGCCTTGCAGCAGCATTAAAGTTTATTGCAACCGGAAGTTTCAGGTTGGCCAATAGTTCATTACAGGATCTTCAATTTAAAGCCATGAAGCAGGCAATACCTCTTAACAAGGCACTCAACGAGAACAAATTTTCAGGAATGTTTATAGAAAGAAAATAAAAGTCTTTTTAAGAAAAGTGACAGTCATTATTCGGGTTTAGGTTTTTTCTTTTTTGAACACATCGCATTTTGTTTTTTGCATGGGCTTTTAATCTTCGTTAATTGCGGATCAAAAGCAAGTTGCTTTTTTTGATATTCCTTTCCCAAAATTATATCTCCTTTGCTTCCGTTTTCAACTATTTGTCTTACGGAAATTGAATCGGTACTCTGAGCCAGCAAGGAACAAAAAAAAGGATATGCCAATAAAATACAAAACAAGCTTATCTTTTTCATAACTGAGGTTTTGTAAATAAGATGAAAATTCGAAAATAAAAATTCAAAATATTTGTTAAGAAACTGAATAAGCAATGATTTAATTCCTCACCGGCCTTCCACTTTTCAATACTGATTGAATTCTTTCCAATGATTTCTTTTCGCCACATAAGGAAAGGAAAGCTTCTCTTTCAAGATCAAGTAAATACTGTTCAGTAACAGTTGTTGCTTCACTAAGATCTCCACCACACATAACATAAGCCAGTTTAGTTGCAACCAGTGCATCATGTTCAGTGGCATAATTTGCTCTTCGCATACCATTGATGCCAGCCAGTAATGCTCCCAATGCCGAACGTCCCAATACTTTTACATCTTTTCTTTGAACAGGTGTTGTATATCCCGAATCATATATTTCTATGACTGATTTTTTTGCTTCTGCAATCCTTCTTCCCTGGTTCATTACTACTTCATCCAATCCTTTTCTGTAAACACCCAGATCAAATCCTTCAAATGCTGAAGTGGCCACTTTTGCAGTAGCTATAGAGAGAAACCTGTTTTTAAGTGTAATGGTTTCCGGTTCATCTTCATGCATTTCATCAGATGCTCTTAGTACAAACTCTTTTGTGCCACCTCCGCCAGGGATTAACCCAACTCCTAATTCAACGAGGCCTGTATAAGTTTCTGCTGCCGGACAACATTTATCAGCATGTAAACTTAATTCGCAGGCACCACCCAATGCTAATCCATGAGGTGCTACTACAACAGGCACTGAAGAATACCTTGCCCTCATCATTGTATTTTGAAACATTCGAATGGCCATATCCAGTTCATCATATTCCTGGTCAATAGCCAGCATAAAGATCATGCCTACGTTTGCCCCTACGCTGAAATTGGGTCCTTCATTCGCTATCACCAAACCCTTAGATCCTTTTTCTGCTTTATCCAAAGCTGTTTGTATCCCACTTAGTACATCTCCGCCAATACTTCCCATTTTGGTAAACCACTGCAATCCGAGAACATCATCACCCAGATCATACAATTTGCAACTGCCATTATTCCAAACCATTTTATCCTGGTAATTACTCATGACGATAAAAGCCCCATCCCCGCCTTCCCCAAAGGGGAAGGAGTACGTACCTGACAATGGGGAATAGCATAAACGTTTGCCATTTTCTAATTTATAAAAAGTCTTAATCCCTTTTGCAATCATCTCATCCACCCATCCTGCAACCTTGTATCCTGCATCCTTCATCAGTTTCAAAGTTTTTTCTACCCCAAGCACATCCCAGCTTTCAAAAGCACCAATCTCCCAGCCGAAACCAGCCATCAAAGCATCATCTACTCTATATAATTCATCACTTATTTCCGGAATACGATGAGAGATATAAGAAAAAAGACCGTAATGAAAATGACGATAAAATTCTCCGGCTTTATCCTGGCCGGCACAAAGCATTTTTAATCGCTGCTTCAGATCATCAACAGGCTTTGCAACTTCAACAGTTGCAAATTTTGGTTTTACTCTTGGTCCATATTCCATGGTTTTCAGATCCAGGGTCAGAATTTCTTTTTCACCACTTGCATTTTTTGTTTTTTTAAAAAATCCCTGTCCGGTTTTATCACCCAACCAGTTATTGGCAACCATTTTGTCCAGCCAATCCGGAACTTTAAATGTATCAATTGCTTCATCATTTGGACAATTATCCGCCACACCCTTTGCCACCTTAACAAACGTATCCAAGCCTACTACATCTCCTGTCCTGAAAGTAGCAGATTTGGGACGTCCGATAATTGGACCTGTTAATGCATCAATTTCATCAATACTGAGATCCAGTTTATCTTTTACTTTCATGATCGCCATCATGCCATATACTCCAATCCTATTTGCGATAAAAGCCGGAGTGTCCTTACACAGAACGGTTGTTTTGCCTAAATATAGATCTCCGTAATTCATTAGAAAATCTACAACTGCAGGATCTGTATATGGCGTTGGAATGATCTCCAGCAATCTTAAATACCGGGGAGGATTAAAAAAGTGGGAGCCACAAAAATGTTTTTTGAAATCTTCACTTCTGCCTTCGGCCATCATATGAATGGGAATGCCGGAAGTATTGGATGTGATCAGTGTGCCGGGTTTGCGAAATTGTTCTACTTTATCATAAATGAGCTTTTTAATATCCAGGCGTTCTACTACCACTTCAATGATCCAGTCATAACCAGCAATATCTTTCATGTTATCATCAAAATTCCCTGTTGTGATCTTTTTCACCACAGATTTATGATAAACAGGCGATGGGTTGCTTTTAATTGCTGCCTGCAATGAATCATTCACGATCTTATTTCTTTCATTTGGCTTTGCGCTTTCAGCTGCCTCTTTTGGAACTATATCCAATAATAATACCTGTACCCCGATACCTGCAAAATGACATGCAATTCTGGAACCCATAACACCACTGCCTAAAACGGCTACTTTTTTAATAATTCTTTTCTCCATGATAAAATTAGTTAGTTAAACAACTATTTAAAACCGAAGGTAAGTGATTTTAAGAATTCGGAAAGAAGGAAACTGTAATTAATGGCAAGACGGGATATCAGGATTAGATCAATACAAACCAGGGAATTAAAATAAAAATGACAAATAAAATACATGAATGGAAAGTGTTATATGTTCTTATTTCATTAATTTAATTTTTTATAAACCCTATGACCATTACAGATAGTAAGCACAGCAGTCGTTTTCTTTTTAAGTCATCTCTGTAAGAAGGCAGATTAAATGAATCCATGGAAATAAAAAACTTACCTGATGTTGTTTTTCAAACTGACCTGAATTATAAAATTACCGGTTGGAATACAGCTGCTGAAGAGTTACATGGTATTTCAAGTGTTATCGGGAAAAACATTTTTGATGTAATCAATATAAATTTTAGTGAAACAGATTTAGAATCGGCACAAAAAGAGTTACATCAAAATGGAACCTGGAAAGGAAGAATGACTTACAAAATGTCAAATGGTGATGAATTGGAATTCCTCTCCATTGCCAGTTTCTTATTAAATGAATTCAAACAGAAAACATCTATTGTTTTTCTCAATCATAATATTTCCGATCAAAAAAATGCTGAATTAAAGCTTGCCGAATCAGAAGTGACCTATGAAAAACTGATGAATACCCTGGTGGATGGTGTAATGATGATTAATGCAGAAGGAAAAATTGAGGCATGTAACAAAAAAGCCGTGGAAATTCTGGGTCTGTCAGAAGAAGTGATTTTGAACATTTCGATGAATAATGCTCCCTTAAAAGTTATCAGACCGGATGGAAGTATTTTTCCAGCAGATGGTTTTCCTGCAACAGTCAGCCTTAGGACCGGCATTCCCCAACGAAATGTAATAATCGGTTTCTATAAAGCCAATGATGAATTAACATGGATCTCAGTTAATACTGAAACTTTGATTCGCCCGGGTGAAATTGCACCTTATGCTGTTGTTACTTCTTTTTCTGATATTACAGAAATGGTCAATAAAGAAGAGGAACTGAGAAAAATTAATGAACGGTTTTATTATATTTCAAAAATTTCTACAGACGCTATCTGGGACCTTGATCTGATCAGCAAGGAGATTTACAGAAGTGAGGCTTTCAAAGAGCTTTCAGGTTATACGCATGAAGAAATCAAACCTTATCTTGACTGGTGGTTTGAAAAAATACATCCTGAAGACAGGGAAAGAGTAAAAAATAATTTAAATAAAAACATTGAAGCCGGCAACGATTATTGGGAAGATGAATATTTGTTCTTATGCGCTGACGGAGCCTATAAAATATTAATGGATATTGGCATCATACTTTACCGGAATAAAAAACCAGTGAGGATACTGGGGGCTATCAGGGATCTGACGGAAAAGAAAAAACTGGAACAGGATTTAATGTATGAGCAGGCACAAAAACATAAATCAATAGAAAAAGCAACTATTTCTGCCCAAGAGAAAGAAAGGAGCGACATCAGCAATGAATTACACGATAATGTAAACCAGATTCTGATGAGTTCTAAAATGTGCCTGGAAATTGCAAAAGAGGATCCGGTAAACAGTAAGGAATTATTTGACAAAGCAATCGAGTATCAGAATTCAGCCATACAGGAGATCAGAAAACTTTCTCATAAATTAAGTTCATCGCTTATAAAAGTTATAGGCTTAAAGAAAAGTGTAAATGACATTGCACAAAACCTTAACTCACTTCATGGCATTAATTGCGATTTCAAATTTGATGATAAGCTGGAGGACCTTTTGAATTATGAACAAAAACTAATGATCTACAGGATTGTGCAGGAACAGACAAACAATATTGTAAAATATGCGCAGGCAGGGAATGCTTCAATTATTTTAGATAAGAAAAAAAACCTGGTTCTTTTAAGCATATCTGATGACGGAAAAGGATTCGAAAAAGGTAAACAACCCAATGGTATTGGTTTTATCAATATTTTCAGCAGGGTGGAAGCCTTTGGCGGAACTTCAACGCTAAAATCTTCACCTGGCAAAGGCTGTAATTTGGAAATCAGTTTTCCAATTATTTTGAATTGAAAAATTGGAATCTAATCAAAATCAATCGGCGGAAGCTGGCGGATCTTTAGTTGTTTTTTATACTTGCGTAAAAGCCGCTTATTCTTTTTTGCACCCACACTTGATGCCATCCCGCTCATAGCTATTTTTATATAGTAATTGATGAAAGAACGGTCCTGTATTCTTGGAAAATATACCACGCCGACCTTTTTTGTATTCTTGTTTTTAATCACAAAGCTATTAGCAATAAAGGTCATCAACCCGGTTAGGAATCTTTTTTTGTCTTCACTGCTGTTTCTCAGAAATTTTACTTTCAGGTCATGATAAAACATCCTCATCTCACCTAATGAAAGCTGGTCATTGGCAATAGCTCTCATGAGCAATGTATCCAGCTCTCCGGATTGTATTCTGACTGAAGCCAAAGGTTCAAGAATTTCATTCAGATAAAGTAAAGAACGGGGCCGCATTCTAAGCGTAATTTGAAACCCGGAAAGCGAATCCAAATAAGACTCTCTTGTTCTTAACCTGATCCAGGCAGAATCGAGTAAATATCCATTCAGGCGAATACGCAGGGAGTCTTTATTTGTAAGATTAAAATTTTTAATAGGGAAAATATCGCCATTCATCCTGGTTACAGGAATAATACCGGTTTCATTATTCTTATCATTCACTTCAAAATAAACTGTAGTTCCATTTAAAACATTGATGGTATCAATTGAGACCGGGAATGGAATTTTCTGAATAAGTTTTGAGGGCAGCGGTTTGATTATGCCGGCTTTAAATGGAGGATGTTTATCTCTGTAACTTGTAAAATATGGATTGTTTAGATTCAGATCACCTATTCTTACTATACTATCTGAAAGAAACTGGTCAAGGTCAAATTTTGTTGCCTGGATCTTTCCTGAATTAAAAGTCATATAATCAGTTTGAAATGGATCAGCAGCAATAAATGAATCCCTGCTCATCATCGGCGAATACGCCATTGAATCAAGTGAAATAGTTTTATCAGGTTTTGAATAGGATAGATTTTGCCAGTGGATCTTCTTTTTTTCATCAATAAAAGATCCCGAAATATAACTGGCTGTTAAATCAGGATTTTGTCTGATCAACTCAGGTAAGCTTTTAATGTTTTGCGAATTGAGTGTAATCCGTTCTAATTTCCCGTATGTTATATTCAATGTTACCGGCTTTTTATTAATACTGTCTATTGAATAATTTTTCGCATTCAGTTCTTTAAGTTCAACTGTCCAATTTTTTGTTTCCCCGTTTTTCAAAACAAGATTTTCAAAACTGGTCTTTATTTCAGCTTTTTTCGAAGAAGATTTCTTGCCGGAGGAGTCGATAAAAGATAAATTCGTAAGATCTGCAATCAGATTTGAAATACTGACCTGGTCTTTTGTTTTGTCTGACAAGATATTTGTTGCTACCAGTTTGTTGTTACTGCCATTCCAGCTAATTACAGGAAATTTATTTGGAAGAGTAGTCTCTGATTTAAATACAGGTCCTTCTATTTCCAGCCGATCAATTTTAAGATCCGGAAATGGGTTTGAAGCTGTACTATTAATTTTTTCTTTCCTGGAAATATTGATAACCGGGTAAAGTAATTTAAGATTCTTAATATCTGTATTTTCAGCAATAACACTATTTACATCAGGAGTAAATGTTACTTCCGGGATATTTAACGATATCAAATTTGACCCGTTCTTTTGCAACAATGAAACATTTTTAAGCAGGGAAGGTGAAAAATCATGAATAGAAAATGAATCAGATTTTAATTCTGTTCCCGCTGAAAATAAAGAAAAGTTTATCCCGGTGCTGTTTAATTTTTCCGCATAGATCTTTTCTTTTTTTGAAAACGAATTTGCTTTAATCGTTTTCAGGTTAAATGAAATGCTGCTTTTTTCTGAATTGATATCAACTTGTGTATTGTTGCCGGAAAGCATTTTCAAATCAAAAGTTACAGGATTAATGGTTTTCCGGCTTTCTTTCGGGAAGATGTTCACTTCAATCCGGGCCTGCCCCCAATTTACCGTATCAGCTGTTACAATATTTAAAGAATCATCAAACTGTATATTCCCCAGCAAAGTATTTTTTGATAGAACATTAAAACTTTGGTCTGGATTATAAAAATTTAAATTACCAACAATCAACCGGTTCT
>CAZOOT010000037.1:0-24114 GCA_964581455.1 uncultured Chitinophaga sp.
ACAAAGTAGATAAATATTTTCCAGATTCCCAAATATTTTATGTCGTTTTACTGACAAAGGACAATTTTTCTGTTATTCTATCTTAAGTTATCATCCTACTTTTGCATATCTATGTTGAAGTTCCTTTTGAAAATTTCGATCTCAGCTCTTCTAGGTATACTGCTGGTATTTACTGCTTCCGGACAAAAAAAATATATTTCAGGTATTATTAAAGATGCGCACAGTGATGAAAGAATACCCTTTGCCTCCATCCAATTTAAGAATTCAACAATTGGAAAACTTTCTGACTCTGCCGGTACTTTTTATTTTTATTTGAATGAATGGCCATCAGACACCCTGGTTTTTACTTATGTGGGTTATCAAACTTTTAAATTATTCATTCCTCCTGCAAAAGATTCGATCAGCACAGAAATTATTATGGAAAGAGGTACTTATAATGAGGGTGCCAGAGTGAAAGTGAAAATAAACAAGGGCCTTTTCCTCTGGAAAAAAATTGTAGATAACAAACCACGCAACGATAAGTTCCGGTTTGACAATTTTTCCTATGAAGTATATAATAAACTGGAACTGGATCTGAAGAATATTGATTTCCAGAAGTTCTCCAAATTCAAACCGCTGAAACCAATTACTGACCTGATAACCGGTAATATAGATACAACTGAAAACCTTCCTTTTCTCCCGACCTATTTAACAGAGGCGATTTCTGATTACTATTATCAGAAAAAACCATTGAAACGAAGGGAGGTCATTAAAGCAGTAAATACAAATGGCATCAGGAATGAAAGCATGATCCAGTTCCTGGGAAGCATGGATCAGAATGTGAACGTATATAATAATTTTATCCCGGTAATGAATAAACAGTTTGTCAGCCCGGCAAGTGATCATGGAGATGGGTACTATAATTACAGGGTAGTAGACACACAGGTGGTCAACAACAACCGATACTACCGTCTTGTATTTACGCCAAAACGCAGAGGTGAGAATACATTTGAAGGAGATTGCTGGGTACACGGTGGCACATTCGCCATTCAGAAAATGAGTTTGCGATTGGGTAAAGATGCCAATGTAAATTTCCTTGAAACATTGAGTATTGTTCAGGAATACCAGTTACTGGATGATTCTTCTACCTGGTTCTTATCAAAAGATAAATTTGTTGCAGATATCATTCCTCTTGGCAAAGACAAGCTTGGCTTTATCGGCCGTAAAACTGCAACCTATAAAAATATTATTGTTAACGATAGTTCAGTAATCAATGAATTAACTAAAAATAAGATCCTGGAAGAAGTGGTAACGGTACAGGGAGCAATTGAAAAAGAAAAAGATTATTGGGAATCTGCCCGCCACGAAGAATTATCGAAAAATGAAAAGGGGATCATAAAAATGATTGATACCCTTACCAATGCTCCTGTATTTAAAAAATTTACCAATACATTGAATTTTATCGGAACCGGCTATCTTAATACCGGAAATTTCCAGCTAGGCCCATGGTATAACTGGATCACTGCGAATGCATGGGAAGGATTAAGGACAAGGTTTGACCTGGGTACCAATTATAAATTTGATAAAAAGATCTGGTGGCATACTTACCTGGCTTATGGCTTCAAAGACAAAAAAGTAAAAGGCAAGGCAGAATTATTTTTCCTGCCATCCAAACATCCCCGCACATTTATTTACGGATCTTATACCAATGACCTGGATTATGGGCAGAACTATTATGGGGAGGTTTCCAGCGATAACATATTTGCATTGGCCATCCGCAAATCAGATATCCCCATCAAGTTTATGAAGATTGAAGAAAAAAGACTGGAATTTTTTCACGAGACCAAAGCAGGGTTTTCAGCATTTCTTACAACAGTCAATAAACAATTTGATCCGCTGAAGAATATTCCACTGAAAGATTCTTTTATGGTTCTGAAAGGAAAACCATTGCGGACATTTGAGTTATCATTGAGATTAAGATTTGCTTACCTGGAAAAATTCCTGGAAACAAATTTCTTCCGCACCAGTCTTGGCAGCCCCTATCCTATTCCCGAATTAAGAATTACCAAAGGAATTTCGGGTATTGGAAAAAGTGCTTATGATTATACCAAGCTTTCAGCAAGTGTTACTGATTTTATAAAACTTCCTCCTTTCGGTAGTATTGAATTCTATGTATATGGTGGCAAAACATTTGGCACCGTGCCTTATACTTTTTTGGACATAGCTCCGGGGAATGAAATGTATTATTATAATAAATATGCTTTCAACCTGATGAATAAATGGGAATATGTGCATGATAAATATGCAGGCATCACTTTTGAACACAATGTAGGCAATGGCTTGTTCCGCCTGATCCCTAAATTAAAGTTCCGGCAGTTTTATACTATAAAAACACTTTGGGGAAGTTTGAGTGATGCAAATAAGGCCGTTAACTTCAAAACCAATCATGGCTTTCAAACCCTGGATGGCAAAACCTATCTAGAACTCGGTACTGGTATTGATAATATTCTTAAAGTACTTCGCGTTGATTTTATCTGGAGAATACTTCCAACTCCCTTGCCTCCCGAATCAAGTAAAAGGTTCGGAGTGTTTGGAAGTTTCAGGCTAAGTTTCTAGTTTTTTGTCAGCTTTAGATTTACTATCGGGCTTTTCTTGCCCCGAAGGGAAGTCTTCAGCCCGACGTTCCGTTTATTTTTCTGTTCACTGTTCAGCAAACTGGTTCCGGAAAATGATGGCCGGATATACAGGACGCATAATTAATTCGACAGAATTCTGAAGATATATCAAATGATATTTGTTAGTAACAACAGCACTAGGTACATCACTATTCCCTTATTAGTTTTCACTATCTTCCGAAAAAGATTTTTATGTCACAATATATACTCTCTCTTGACCAGGGCACTACCAGCAGCCGCAGTATCGTTTTTGATCATGGCGGAAATATTATCAGTACTGCACAAAAAGAATTCAAACAGATCTTTCCCCAGCCAGGCTGGGTAGAACATGATGCTGAAGAAATATGGAGTACTCAATTTGGTACCATGGCTGAAGTAATAACCAAAGCAAATATATCGGTCAGTCAAATAGCTGGAATCGGCATCACCAACCAAAGAGAGACTACTGTACTGTGGGAAAGAAGTACCGGAAGACCTGTTTATCATGCCATCGTTTGGCAGGACAGAAGAACAGCTGCTTATTGTGATGAATTGAAAGCTGCAGGTCATAAAGAAATGATTCAGCAAAAAACAGGATTGGTGATCGATGCCTATTTTTCTGCTACCAAACTAAAATGGATATTAGATAATGTAGACGGAGCAAGAGCTAAAGCAGAAAATGGCGAGCTGGCATTCGGCACTATTGATTCATGGCTTGTCTGGAAACTAAGTGCTGGCAACATTCATGTCACGGATGTTTCCAATGCATCCAGAACTATGTTACTGAATATCCATACCTGTCAATGGGATGAAGATTTGCTCAAACTTTTCAATATTCCAAAATCAGTTTTACCTCAAATAAAACCCAGCAGTGAGATTTATGGAACAACTCAAAATATTTTTCCTGAAGTGAAAATACCCATAGCCGGGATTGCAGGAGACCAGCAATCAGCTTTGTTCGGCCAAATGTGTACTCAACCCGGCATGGTAAAAAATACTTTCGGAACGGGATGTTTTATGCTGATGAATACAGGAACCAAAGCCATTTCTTCAAACAATAATTTACTTACCACCATTGCCTGGCAGGTAAACGGAAAAACAGAATATGCATTGGAAGGAAGTGTATTTATCGCAGGAGCAGTTGTGCAGTGGTTACGTGATGGGTTAAAAATTATCCGTGAATCAGGAGAAGTGGAAGCATTAGCAGCTTCAGTTGAAGATGCTGAAGGTGTTTTTATTGTGCCTGCATTTGCCGGTCTTGGCGCCCCACACTGGAATCAGCATGCAAGAGGTAGTATATTCGGATTGACAAGAGGAAGCAGCCGTGCACATATTGCCAGGGCAGCATTGGATAGTATTGCATACCAGGTGGCAGATGTATTGAAATCTATGGAGGCAGATGCCGGAATTAAAATTGCGGAATTAAGAGTAGATGGTGGCGCCACCATTAATAATGCACTGATGCAGTTTCAAAGCGATATCCTGAACACAAAAGTGGTTAGGCCAAAAGTTACAGAGACCACGGCATTGGGTGCTGCTTATTTAGCGGGTCTTGCAGTAGGCTATTGGAAAAATATTGAAGAGATACAAATGCAATGGCAGGTAGAAAAAGAGTTTGTTCCTGCTATGAATGAAGAAAAAAGGAATGGGTTAATGAAAGGATGGCAGAGAGCGGTGAAAGCTAGTATCAGTTGGGCGAATGAATAGAAAAAAATGTTCATTGCTCAATATTCAATTTTCAATACTCATTTAAAAAGCTGTTCACACATGAACATTGAGCATTGTTAGTTGAGCATTGAACATTTCAACGCATAAAAAAAAATAAAAATTGAAACGACAGGAAATGATACAAAGGCTGAACGCTACTCCCGAATGGGATATCTGTATCATTGGTGGCGGTGCAACCGGATTGGGGATTGCAGTAGATGCAGCCAGCCGTGGCTATAAAACTATACTGTTAGAAAAACATGATTTTGCCAAAGGCACTTCTTCCCGCAGTACAAAACTGGTGCATGGTGGTGTAAGATATTTGCAACAGGGGAATATTAAACTGGTGATGGAAGCCCTGAAAGAAAGAGGGCTGCTGAAAAAAAATGCTCCTCACCTGGTCAAAAATCAATCCTTCATTATTCCCAATTACAAATGGTGGGAAAATCCTTTTTATGGTATTGGATTAAAAATTTATGACTGGATGGCTGGAACCCTTGGACTGGGCCCAACACAATTTCTTTCAAAAGAAGAAACCCTGGAACTATTACCCAACCTGGATCCTGAAGGATTGCGGGGAGGCGTACTTTATCATGACGGACAGTTTGATGATGCAAGACTGGCGATTCATTTGGCAATGACTGCTGCAGATCATGGAGCAGTTGTATTAAACTATTTTGGTGTAAGCAAATTATTAAAAGAAAATAATAAAGTGACCGGCGTACTGGCGACTGACTCTATTAATAACGATTCATTTGAAATAAAAGCAAAAGCAGTGATCAATGCTACTGGTGTATTTACAGATTCAGTTTTGAAAATGGATGATCCGGAAGCTGAAGCGATAATTAGTCCCAGCCAGGGGATTCACCTCGTATTTGATAAAGAATTTCTTCCTTCAGGTAATGCGGTTATGATTCCCAAAACTGATGATGGAAGAGTCCTGTTTGCCGTACCCTGGCATAATAAGGTAATTGTAGGCACAACGGATACAGCAGTAAGTAAAGCCGATGAAGAACCAATAGCACAAGAAGATGAAATAAAATTCATCATGAAGCATATGGTCAGGTATCTTTCAAAAGATCCAACCTTTGCTGATATCAGAAGTATTTTTTCCGGGCTCCGGCCACTGGTAAAAGAAAATACAAAGAACACGGCAACCATTTCAAGAGAACATCATATTTATGTTTCCGAATCGGAGCTTATCACCATTACCGGTGGTAAATGGACCACCTACAGAAAAATGGCAGAAGATGTGCTGGAAATTGCTATTCATAAAGCAGGACTTGAGGAAATAGAATGCAGAACAAAAGACCTGCCTATTCATGGTTCAGTGCCTACTGATAATTATTTTGCACCGCTTTATTATTATGGAACTGATAAAGAAAAAGTGCTTGCATTGATTGACCAGGATAAAACACTTTCTGAAATCATACATCCCTCTTTACCCTTTATTAAAGCAGAAATTATCTGGGCTGTGCGAAATGAAATGTGCATGACAGTAGAAGATGCGCTGAGCAGAAGAACCAGGGCCTTATTGCTGGATGCAAAAGCAGCTATAGAATCTGCACCCATAGTTGCTCAACTAATGGCAAAAGAAATGGGGAAAAATGAAATATGGATTGAAAAACAAATTAATAACTTTAACTCCATTGCAGAAAACTACTTACCAACTATAAACTCTAAACTCTAAACCAAAAACTAACTACTTATGTCTCCATTTATCGGCGAATTTGTCGGCACGGCCTTACTCATTATTCTTGGCGATGGTGTAGTGGCGAATGTTGTTCTCAACAAAACAAAAGGAAATAACAGCGGCTGGATCGTTATTGCATTTGGCTGGGCCATGGCTGTGTTTATCGGTGTATATGCCTCTACCAAACTTGGCGGAAGCGGTCACCTGAATCCAGCAGTTACTTTAGCGATGGCCGCCTTTAATGATTTTGATTCTTCCATGCTTGCTACTTATTTATTAGCACAATTTGGCGGTGCCATATTTGGCGGCATCATTGTATGGCTGGCATATAAACAACATTTTGACGCCACAACAGATGGAGATGCAAAACTGGCTGTATTCTGTAATGCTCCTGCCATCCGGAATACAGGTTATAATTTAACAACGGAGATCATTGGCACTTTCGTTTTGGTATTTGGTGCATTGGCAATGTCAAATCCAACAACCAGCCTCGGCACTTTAGATGCACTGCCGGTAGGTTTACTGGTTTTAGCAATAGGTCTATCACTTGGCGGACCAACCGGCTATGCCATCAATCCTGCACGGGACCTGGGGCCACGTATCTCTCATTTTATTTTACCTATAAAAAATAAAAGAGACAGTGACTGGAGTTATTCCTGGATCCCGGTGATTGGCCCGATTGCCGGTGGATGCCTGGCGGCATATGTTTATTCAATCATCTAAAATAATTTTTATGAAAAAATATTTGTGTGTTTTATTCCTGCTTTCTGTTGCCAATATTTTGATTGCTCAAAGTCCCGAAGAAAAATTAAAAGCAAAAGGTATTGTATTAACCACTCCCGGTGCACCGGTTGCTAATTATGTAAACGCAGTAAGGGTTGGCAACCTGCTTTATTTAGCGGGTAAGGGGCCATCAAAACCTGATGGCACTTATATCACCGGTAAGGTTGGAAAAGACCTGAGCATTGAACAGGGTTATGAGGCTGCAAAACTTACAGCCATTGCCCATTTATCTGTTCTAAAAGCTGAATTAGGTGATTTAAGTAAAGTAAAAAGAATCGTAAAAGTTTTGGGTATGGTAAATTGTACAGAAGATTTTAAAGACCAGCCAAAAGTTATTAATGGTTATAGTGATCTGATGGTTGAGATTTTTGGAGAAAAAGGAAAACATGCACGATCGGCTGTTGGTATGTATGCATTACCAATTGGGATTGCCGTAGAAGTGGAGGTGATTGTGGAAGTGGAGGATTAGAAAAAATAAATCAATTATTTCCTAAAGCCTGTGAAATTATTTTGCAGGCTTTTTTTATTTGCTCATCCGAAATAATTAATGGCGGAGAAATACGAAGACAGTTTGGAGCAAATAAAAACCAGTCGGTCATTAATCCCCCTGAGCCTGTCGAAGGGTCAATACAGGCATCAATGATCTTTTTATTTTTTTCAAATGAATCAAATTCGAGAGCCATCCATAATCCAAAAGACTTTATAGAAATTATATCCGGATGCTGAAGTAAGGATCTGAATAATTGTTCTTTCTCCTTTACCCGGCTTACCAGATTTTCATCAAGCAAAACTTTGAATGCTGCCATGCCAGCCGCACAGCAAACCGGATGTCCTCCGAAAGTTGTAATATGTCCCAACACCGGGTTTTCGGTAAATGAATCCATCAATTTTTTATCTGCAATAAAAGCACCCATCGGCATACCGCCACCCAGTGCTTTACCCAATAATAAAATGTCAGGTACAATATCAAAATGGTCAAATCCCCAGAGCTTTTCTGTTCTGCCAAAACCGGCCTGTATCTCATCCAGAATTAAAAGTGTTCCGGTATCCGTACATTTTTTTCTTAAGGCTTTCATCCATTCAATTGTCGGTACAATTATTCCAGCTTCCGCCTGGATCGTTTCTGCAATGACGCAAGCTGTTCTTTCTGTTATTTCATTTAAGGATTCAAAAGAATTATATTCAAGATGCAACACATCCGGCAACAAGGGACGAAAAGCATTTCGCCAGTACTCATCTCCCATTACACTCAATGCACCCTGTGTAGAACCATGATAGGAATTTTTAAACCCGATGATCTGTGTTCTGCCTGTTGCTCTTTTTGCAAGTTTCATGGCTCCTTCTGTTGCTTCCGTTCCGGAGTTGGTGAAATAAACTGAATTGAGTGATGCAGGTAAATGCTCAGTAAGCAGTTTGGCATATTGCACCTGTGGTGATTCTACAAATTCGCCATAGACCATCACATGCAGGTAAGCTTCCAGTTGTTTTTGAATGGCTTCAATTACTTTTGGATGACGATGCCCAATATTGGCAACGCTGATGCCTCCAATAAGATCAATGTATTCCCTTCCATTAACATCATAGAGCAAACATCCTTCTGCTTTTGCAATTTCAAATGCGAGTGGCGAAGGAGAAGTTTGCGCAATGTGTTTTAAGAAAAGTTCCCGTTCTGTCATTAAAGAAAAATATTTCACGCAAAGAACGCAAAGAATTTTTATAATTTGCAAATGTTTGAACCACATAGAAAGATAGAGATATAGAAATACACACATAGAAAATTCCTATGAGAATCCTATGTTTTCTATGTACTATGTGGTAAAATGCTGCGTATTTTAAACCCCAATAAATTCTGTTAACGGTAAACAAAAAACTAATTATGCCTGTAATACTTCCTGTAGAAGATAAATATCCCCAGTTTGGAGAAAACTGTTTTTTAGCGCCGAACGCAACTATTGTGGGTGATGTAGTGATGGGCAAAGATTGCAGTGTTTGGTTTAATTCTGTGATAAGAGGTGATGTAAATTTTATAAAGATGGGAAACAAGGTGAATGTACAAGACGGCGCCTGTATTCATTGTACCTTTCAGCAATTTGGAACTACAATTGGAAACAATGTATCGATTGGTCATAATGCCATTGTACACGGATGTACGGTACATGATAATGTGCTGATTGGGATGGGAGCAATTGTTATGGATGGAGCAGTAGTAAATAGCCATACAATTATAGCAGCAGGTGCTGTGGTGCTTGAAGGAACTCAATGTGAAGCAAAAAGTATTTATGCAGGTGTACCTGCCAAAAAAGTAAAAGATATTCCGGAAAAGATGATAAGTGGGGAAATAGACCGTATTGCGAATAATTATGTAAAATATGCTGATTGGTTCAGGAAGCCGAAACCGGAAGTTGGAAGTCTGAAGTCAGAATAATTCCTGCTGCTTTTAAAATACAAATGCTTATCCCTGTACTTACTACATATATTTACCCTGTTGAAAGCAATTATTCCTTATTAAATTCGTTGTATAAAAAAGAGCAAATGAAAGTAGTGAGAAACCTGGTTATATGTTTGAGCTTGATGATGGTTCTTTCATCCTGTAAAATTTGGAATAATATGTTTCCGGCAAAGTATGGATGTAAAACTGATGGCAAAAATATAGGAGCAGAAAAACTGGCAAATGGTGATCCTGAAGCAGTAAAAGCGGCTAGAAAAGCAAAAAAGTTTAAGTCATAGGATATTTCCGATGTTTTAAACTTTAGTCACATATCCTTATCGAAAAACCAATAAAACTCCGGACCATGAGCCTCACACTACGCATTGCCCTGGGCTGCACTGAAGCCATCATTGATGATGACGGCGGCCTGAAACGTTTCTACCAGGTAGCTGATATACTCAGCAAAGATTTTCATATCGACTTTCGCAGTAAAGAAGATGATTTTGACAGCATCGACTGGGATTTTAATTTCCATGGCAACAACCTGACCTTACACTACAGTATCTACACAGGAGTTTCACTTTATCCTACGCATACAAAAAATGCTAAGAAAAATGAAAACAAAGCTGTGGTGGAACTGGCTAATGTACTGGAAGGAAAGCTGATCAATTTTGATATGAAAAAGTTTACAGCTTAAAAAATTACAGGTAAAAAAATCTGTTTATTGCCCCTGGGCCAGTGAGTATGCTTTTTTATCTGCCCATGAATTCAGCAATTCAAGAGAACAGATCTTGAAGTTTCCGCTAAGACTTACATAGAGGCCAATTACATCCTGCTGAAATAATGGTTCCCCATCCAATGATTCGAAACGGGCATTGTACTGATTAACGAGGTTTGTATATATAGAGCCCGTAGGCCAAACCTGGGTACCACGGTTGCTGATACTGATCAGTTTGAATTTTACTCCTGCATGCCGCTCACATTTTTTTGCAATGATCAAAGGCTGTTCTGCACTTTCTATAAACATATCAACACCTACAATTTTCTCTTCTTTCATTTCTTCTGAAACCAGCATCGGGTTTTTTTCTAATTTAAAATTAGTTGGCGTCATTGTCATATTCGGCAGCATAGGTTTTGCACCTTTTGCAGGTTGTTTGCCAAAATTGTTAATGATGGCTTCAGCAAATTGCGTGGTATTTAAAGACGTGATTTTTGTATCCCCAAAATCTCCGGTATGCACCCCGCTTTCTAATGTATATAACAAGGCATTTTCAATGATAGATGCATTCTCCATAAATCCAAGATGGCGAAGCATGGCAAGACCGCTTAACAGGAGTGCAGTCGGATTGGCAATATTTTTTCCGGCAATATCCGGTGCCGTACCATGCACTGCTTCAAAAATGCAAATATGATCCCCGATATTAGCTGAAGGAGCAAAACCCAATCCGCCTACCAGGCCTGCGCATAAATCAGAAACAATGTCTCCTTGCAGATTAGTAAGCACTACCACATCAAACAGGTCCGGTCTTGTAACCAGTTTCATACAGAGATCATCCACAATCACATCATCCGCTTTTAATTCCGGAAACTCTTTAGCTACTTCATAAAAACAATCCAGGAAAAGGCCATCTGTGATCTTCATGATATTGGCTTTGTGTCCACAGGTAATTCTTCTGGCTTTTTTCTTTTTTGCCATTTCAAAAGCATAGCGGATGACCTGGAGGCTTCCTGGGCGGGTGATGAAACGCCGGCTCAGCGCCACATCATGGGTAAGCATATGTTCTACTCCACCGTATGTATCTTCTATGTTTTCTCTTACAACAGTGATATCGATCGGAATTCCGGCTTTGCTGAAAACCGTGTCAACTCCATGCAAAGTTTGAAAGACCCTGTTATTTGCATAAGTGTTCCATGTTTTACGAGCAGTAACATTTACACTTTTAACACCCTTTCCTTTGGGTGTTTCCATCGGTCCTTTAAATAAAATACCGAATTCTTCGATCTTGTTTTGAGCTTCGGGAGTCATTCCATTGGAAAAACCTTTGTCAAAAACCCATTTGCCCATATCCACAAATTCATAATTCAGGGGTACATTATTTGCTTTAAATATCTTTAAAACAGCTTCCATTATTTCCGGACCTATCCCATCTCCTTTAGCTACAGCAATATTCATAACCAGAACAAGTTTTTATTGATTTAGTGCGGCAAAATTAAGGCTTGTACACAGATTTTCAGGTAAATAATAAGAGCACAGTGAAACAATGATATTTTTGTACATTTACTGAAACAGAAACAGATGGTAAGCCTTATTTCCGAGGGAGTTGAGATTTCAGTTGAAACATTTTATCAGCAGGACTATAGTAACCCGCTACAGTCCGAATATATGTTTGCTTATAGGATCGCCATCGAAAATCACAATTCATTTCCGGTAAAACTACACCGCAGGCATTGGCATATTTTTGACAGCAACGGTACATACCGTGAAGTAGAAGGCGAAGGTGTTGTGGGCATTCAGCCTGTGATTGCACCCGGTGAAAAGTATCATTATGTAAGCGGCTGTAATCTGCGTACGGAGATGGGAAAAATGTCAGGTACTTATCAAATGGAAAATCTGAACAGTAAACAGTTATTTAGTGTCAACATACCGGCATTTGAAATGATAGTGCCGCTGAAGAATAATTAAATAACCAGCCCCTCTAAATCTCCCCGAAGGGGAGACTTCGCTGCAGCACAAAACCCAAAATTGAACAATTCATTTTCCAATTGAAATTTCTGATAGCTGGCTATGTGTGTGTTGAAAAGTCCCCCTTCGGGGGATTTAGGGGGCTTGACTTTTACTTCGGCTTATACTTCGCTTCTTCAAAAATTTTCTGTGGTTCCATATTCATCACTTCTTCCATGTTAAGTGAAGAATTTTTTTCAACAAACTTTTTTAAGATCTGCCATCCTACCCATTGTCCTATGTTTCCCGGAGAAGCGGATGGCATTGACTGGGTAAATGGAGCTTCTCCCAAATAAGTTTGAATTGATGCCGGATCTGTTGTATTGATATTCCTTTCACTGGTAATTATATTATTCCAGATAAGGCCTTCGTTTTGTTTACACCACTCAAGTTGTGCTCCTGAAAATCCTGTTTTCAATGAATCATGAGCATAAGGCATGAATTTATCCAGCAGCCACCATTGTTTTCCTTTTTCAATCATCTGATCAATTAATCCTTTACCCCTGCTTTTTTCAGGAAAAATATCATCAGCTACCAATTTCATTGCATCAGCAACAATATATTTTTTATCAAACCGGCGGCTGCGGTATTCCGGTGCTACATTGGTTATAAAATATTCATCCCGGTATAAAGAAAAATCTTTTCCCAGATAAAACTGCAGGCTTATGCCCAGGAAATCAGGTCCTAAAAAATTGGGAGTAAGTTCGCCGGAAGATGTTTGTGCCAGTAAATCTATTGGCCCGATAATGGTAACCAGTTTAGGAAATTTGTAATCCGGTTTGTAATATTTTACATGTTTGAATGCAAGTTCAAATTCTTTTTTTAAAAACTCATCATTTCTAAAAACCTTATTTACTGAATCAAATATGAATTTATTAAGCCTGATAAATCTTCTGAGACCCGAATAAACAGCCGTATCATAGAGGCCGAGAATATTTTGTAAATAAACAGGCAATAATGATGGATAGTTTCTTTGAAGTTCAGTGAGTGATTTACCGGGATTAATTGTATCAATCAAAAAAAATTGCTGTTCAAACCTGTCCAACCTGATTTCTGCTTTTATATTGGATACATCCGGTCCTTTGCTTTGATTATTGCAGGCAAATAGTACAAGAGCTAACAGCAATAAAAGATTAATTCTTTTCATAGTTATTGAAAATGGTTCTGAATATTAAAACCTGCATACGAAGATAATGGAAACAAGATTTTAACGGCCTTTAGTAACAGGGATTGTAAATTTGCTTCATGAGGATCGCACTGGCACAACAGAATTATCATATCGGCAATTTTGAAGAAAATTCCCGTAAGATCATTGAAGGAATCAAAAAGGCTAAACAACAGGGAGCTGACCTGGTTGTGTTTTCCGAATTATGTGTTTGTGGTTATGCGCCGGGAGATTTTCTGGAATTCAAAGATTTTATCAATAAATGTTATGAAACAATTAACCTGATAAAAGTCCATGCCGATACTATTGGTGTACTAATTGGTTCTCCGGCCAGAAATCCGCAGATAGAAGGCAAGGATCTTTTCAATGCTGTTTTTCTTTTGCACGAAAAAGAAATAAAAGGCGAAATACACAAAACACTTTTACCCAACTATGATGTATTTGATGAATACAGGTATTTTGAACCTGCATTTGACTGGAAGGTTTTGGAATTTAAAGGAAAGAAATTAGCAGTTACCATTTGTGAAGATATCTGGAACCTGGGTGATAACCCCATGTATAGAATTACACCTATGGAAATGCTGATGCCATTCCGGCCAGATGTAATGATTAACCTGTCTGCTTCTCCCTATAATTATGCACAGGATGTGGTGAGAAACAGTATCATGAAAGCTCATACCCAAAAATATAAACTACCCATTCTTTATTGTAATGCTGTAGGCTCACAAACTGAAATAGTTTTTGATGGCGGCAGCCTGGTATATGATATCAATGGCTGCAAGGTGAAAGAGATGAAATATTTTGAAGAAGATTTTGAGTTGTTTGACCTGGCTGATTTATCAAAAAAAGATCCTATGATCAAACAACCATTAAATGAAAAACATTTCTATTCTGCTAAAGAAGTTGGAACCGGAGAGGATACCCTGGCATATTTAACCAACGAAAAAAATATTGACGAAATCTGTCATGCATTGGTTTTGGGAATAAAGGATTATTTCAACAAACTCGGATTTGCAAAAGCAATATTGGGAGCCAGTGGTGGTATTGACAGTGCGGTAACACAGGCATTGGCGGTGCAGGCTTTAGGAAAAGAAAATGTAAAAGCAGTATTAATGCCTTCTCAATTCTCATCTGATCATTCAGTGGCTGATGCAGAAGAGCTTTCCAAAAACCTGGGTAATGATTATGAGATAATATCTATAAAAAATATATTTGAAAGTTTCAGCAATGAATTGAAGCCGGTTTTTAAAGATCTGCCATTCGGTTTGGCAGAAGAAAATGTCCAGGCAAGAGTGAGGGGAAACCTGTTAATGGCTATTGCCAATAAATACGGGTATATTTTACTTAATACATCAAACAAAAGCGAACTGGCAACCGGGTACGGAACACTTTACGGAGATATGGCAGGCGGATTGAGTGTTTTGGGTGATGTGTACAAAACGCAGGTATATGCTTTGGCAAAATACATGAACAGAAAACAAGAACTGATTCCTTCGCATATACTTACAAAAGCTCCTTCAGCCGAATTACGACCCGATCAAAAAGACAGTGATAGCCTGCCGGATTATGCTGTTCTAGATAAAGTACTGTATGAATATATTGAACTGAGAAAAGGACCCAAAGAACTCATACAACAGGGCTTTGATCCGGCTTTGGTTACAAGAGTATTGAAACTGGTAAATACCAATGAATATAAACGAAACCAGTTTTGCCCGATCTTAAGAATCAGTTGCAAAGCTTTTGGCGTTGGCCGAAGAATGCCAATTGTTGGTAAGTATCTTTCTTAAATCTGCTTTCCCGCATATTTATTTTTACGGAAGATTTTCAGACCAAAGCCCGGCAACAAAATTTTTCTAATGCTTAAATGTTATTACACCAGTTATAGAAGTTGTTGCCGGCGGAATGATCATATCCTGGGATATCACCAGGTTTACTTCATTTAATGTTACCTGGTTAAATAATCCCGAACCACCTGCAATAAGAGCTGTGGAAAGGCTTAACTGAGCACCATTATTTTGAAAACTCCAGGTAAAACTTGCAGGAGCAGGAGGAGTGCAAACTGAAGCTCCTTCATTGATTGTACCAGATCCGTTTGCTGTAAATGTGATTGTATTATCCTTAAAACAGGCAGGTATTTGTGAAGAAATATCAGTTCCATTGGCAGTGGCTTTATCAAATTTCCATGTTGATAAAGTAATTTTATCAGTAGTTGTAAGAGAAACGGATGCTTCTTTAGAACAACTGATCAGCACTATGGCGATTAGAAATAGATTGTAAAATAAAACAGGATAAGACTTTCTCATAGACTAGATTTAATAACCTAAAATACGCATATCTTTTTGAAGAGTTGAGTACGAATTTTTAAAATTTTTATTGTTTGAAAAGCCCTGGATATAAGATTTATTTTGTTCCTATCTTTCCTGAAAATCAATAGAAATTTCTATAATGAAGGCATTGGTATATAAATCAACCGGCAGTTGGTACACTGTAAAAGATGAAACCGGCAAATTCCGGAATGCCCGCATCAAAGGCATATTCAAAATTGATGGTATTACATCCACAAACCCGATTTCTGTTGGTGATGAAGTCATTATTGAAGAAGAAGTAGAATCAGAAAATTCGGTAATCATCTCAGATATCTTCCCGAGAAAAAATTATATCAACCGGCAATCACCTAGGCATAAACATCAGCAACATATTATAGCAGCCAATGTAGACCAATCGGTTCTGGTAGCTACTTTGAAAGAACCCAAAACTTCACAGGGATTTATTGACCGCTTCCTTGTAGCCTGTGAAATGTATCATGTACCGGCTGTGATTGTATTTAATAAAGCCGACCTATATAAATCAAAAGAAAATGAAAAATATTCTGAGTTGAAGCAGATGTATGAAGCTATTGGTTATAAGGTAATCCTGATGAGTGTACATGACCTTAAAGGAATTGATAAAGTAAGGGAATTATTAAAGGATAAAATTTCACTATTGAGCGGGCATAGTGGCGTGGGTAAATCTTCTTTTATAAATGTTATTTGCCCTGAAAATGTTTTGAAAACACAGGATGTGAGTGACTGGAGCGGCAAGGGATTACACACCACCACTTTTGCAGAAATGTATGATCTGTCTCCCGCTGACAATCGGGATGAAGGCAAGATCATCGACACACCGGGAATGAGAGAATTTGGAATGGTCAATTTATCCAAACAGGAACTTTCGCATTATTTTCCGGAAATGAGAGACCGGCTGAATGATTGCCAGTTCAACAATTGTATGCATGTAAATGAAATGGATTGTGCAATAAAGAAAGCAATTGAAAAAGAGGAAATAAATATTGACAGGTATATAAGTTATCTTAAAATTCTGGATACCATAGATGAAAAAAAATATTAATTTTAAAAATTGGCAAAAGAAACTTTTAAATATACCAATGGCGAGGTGACCATTGTCTGGAAACCAAATCTCTGTATACATTCCGGCAATTGTTCCAGGGGATTGCCATCTGTTTTCAAACCAAGAGAAAAACCATGGATCAATGCAAATGCTGCTACTACAAATGAAATAATCGATCAGGTGAATAAATGCCCCAGCGGCGCTTTGAGTTTTATTATGAATGATTCGAAAGAAGTCTGAAAGGCTTCCTAAGCTTAAAGTTTCTTTACATTCTTAAATCCATTCTTTCCCAACCATTGCATCACTTTATCCCGCTGATCTCCCTGGATAATTATTTCACTATCTTTTACTGAACCCCCGGTGCCGCAATAGGATTTTATTTTTTTTCCCAGGTCCTGCATTTCTTCTTCCTTTCCTATATAACCCTCAATAAGTGTAACAGCTTTGCCCGCACGGTGCTTGGTATCCAATCTTACTTTAAGTTTTTGTTGGGCAGGCAGCAATGTTTCAACAGACTCCCGGTCTTCCTCAAATTTAAAATCCGGATCGGTACTGTAAACTAATCCACGGTTATCTGGTTTATTTTTTTTTGACATTGTGTTCTTTTTTATAATTAAAAAGTCAAAAAGTAAAATTGTTTAATTTTCGAAAGAATGTGTTTCCGGAAATTCATCAGTAAAAAGGATAGTCAATTATATGATCACAGCTTTCAAACTCATGTCCAAACTTCTTGCCTGGTGTATCAACCCACCTACACTTACAAAGTCAACACCGGTTTTTGCATAATCTTCAATGTTGTTAAGATTGATCCCGCCGCTGGCTTCGGTTTCAAAAACACCGCCAATTAATTGCAGCGCTTCTTCAATCTGCTCCGGCTTAAAATTATCCAGCATAACCCGGAATACTTTTCCTTTTCCGGCTGCCAATACTTTTTCCACATCTCCCATTGTCCTTACTTCTACTTCAATTTTTAAATCAAGATTTTGTTTTCCCAGGTAAGTATAAACTTTCCTGATCGCTTTTTCTATTCCTCCGCAATAATCAATATGATTATCCTTCAGCATGATCATATCGTATAAACCAAAACGATGATTCATGCCTCCTCCAATCAGTACCGCTTCTTTTTCCAGCAAACGAAAATTAGGAGTTGTTTTCCTGGTATCCAGCAGCTTTGTTTTATAACCATACAATTTTTCCGAATACTGTTTAGTCAAAGTAGCTATTCCACTCATCCTTTGCATGCAATTCAACACGAGTCTTTCACATTGCAAAATTGTATGAACAGATGCTTTTATTTCAAATGCTTTTTCTCCATCCTGCATTTTATCGCCATCCTTTTTATATGCTGAAAAAAAGGCTGATTGTTCTTTATACTTGAATATTCTTTCCGCAATATCTAAACCCGCCAGTATTCCTTCTTCTTTAATATGCAATATGGCCTTCCCTTTTTTGCCAGCCGGAATACAGCCGAGAGTTGAGTGATCACCATTTCCGATGTCTTCTTTCAGGGCTTCCTCAATCAGGTGATTTATTTTTTTTAAGTTGTTCATGTTTCAAAACTAAAAAAGCCCTGTCATAAAAAGACAGGGCTACCAAAGTTTGACGAATTATTATCAGCTATTTGTTGATCCGGATATCCTGAATAACCTGTTTATTGCCTTTTACACGCATATAAACTGTAGCACGGAAATTTCCTCTCCTGGTTTCCAGTGTTCCGATACAATATTCTCCGTTTTCATTATTGCCTTTGTGTTTTACTTCAAATCCTTTCACGTCATTGTTGGAGAAAAAATCTTTCAGTATTATTTCAGCCTGGCTTTTACTGTAATTATTGCTTTTCTCAGGCATAGTTACATCCACATAGTTGTCAAAATATTTTGCCAATGTGGAAGCATTTCCTGATTTTAAAGCCGAGATCACATCTTCTATCCCACTCTGTGAAGTGAAAGAAGTAAGAATCAGCATCAGTCCAAATGTTATAAATAATAATCTTTTCATATTGCGTCTAATTTCATAGTAGTATTATCGAAAAACATGCCATAGAATGCTAAAAAACTATAACCAGGACTAAGTTACTACATATCAAGGGCTTTGCTTAGCTATAACGACAAATAATGTAGTTTTGTTGCGGCTTTGGCATATTTAATTACAGCTGGTTAAATGTAAACAACTCAGAATGACAGAAAAAAAAGTAATCCTTATAATCATGGATGGTTGGGGTTTGGGGAAAAAAGCATCAGCAGATGCAATTCAACATGCAAATACTCCTTTTGTAAAATCTCTTTACACAAAATATCCGAATACAACTTTAACAACATGTGGTGAAGCGGTTGGTTTGCCTGAAGGCCAGATGGGGAATTCAGAAGTCGGGCATTTGAATCTGGGTGCAGGAAGAATAGTTTACCAGGAATTGCAAAGAATAAATGTAGCGGTCAGGGATGGTTCATTTGCAAAAAATAAACCCTTACTGAATGCCTTGCATTTGGCAAAAGAAAAAAACAGGTCCCTGCATCTTTTAGGTTTGGTAAGTGACGGAGGTGTTCATTCTCATATCAAACACCTGATGGCAATTGTTGATATCTGTAAAAACGAGAACCTGGATAATGTTTATATACATGCATTCACTGACGGAAGGGATTGCGATCCGAAAAGCGGACTTGGCTTTTTAAAGGAATTACAGGATCATTTGGATAAATCAGTTGGCAAAATTGCTACCGTCAGTGGCCGGTATTATGCAATGGACAGGGACAAAAGATGGGAAAGAATAAAACAGGCTTATGATGCATTGGTAAATGGAACAGGAGAAACAGCCACAGATGTGATAAAAGCAATAGAAAATTCATATGAAAAAAATATTACTGATGAATTTATCAATCCCACAGTTATCCTGAATGAAAACAAAGAACCACTTGCAAAAATTAAAGACGATGATGTAGTGATCTGTTTTAATTTCAGAACCGACCGCTGCAGGGAAATAACAGAAGTCCTTACACAAAAGGATCACCCGGATCATGCCATGAAAAAACTTTCCCTTCACTATACTACAATGACGGAGTTTGATAAAACTTTTAAAAATGTAAATGTGATATTTGAAACCGATAACCTGGAGAAAACTCTGGGCGAGGTGTTGGAAAAAAACGGGATGAAACAGATCAGAATTGCCGAAACAGAAAAATATCCGCATGTGTCTTTTTTCTTTAGCGGTGGAAGAGAGAAACCATTTGATGGCGAAAAAAGAATTATGATCTCCTCACCAAAAGTTGCTACATACGATCTGAAACCGGAAATGAGTGCATTTGAAGTAACCGAAGCTTTATTACCTGAAATAAAAAATAAGACTGCTGATTTTATTTGCCTGAACTATGCCAATGCAGATATGGTTGGCCATACCGGGATATGGGATGCCGCTATTAAAGCCGTGGAAACAGTAGACAGTTGTGTAGAAAAAGTAGTAACTGCAGGACTTGAAAATGGTTATACAATTTTGCTGACAGCCGATCACGGTAATTCTGATTACCTGGTGAATGAAGATGGGTCGCCAAATACGGCACATACACTAAACCCGGTACCGCTATTTATCATTGATAAAGACCCGGAAGCAAATAGGATGAATGGCAAAATAAAACCTGGAAAATTAGCTGATATTGCACCAACTATTTTAACGATCCTGAATTTACCAATACCAAAAGAAATGACGGGAGATGTATTAATTTAGCAAAACTTCAAAAGAAGATTTATGAAAAAAATTCTGAAAACATTTGGATGGATATTACTTATTGCAATTATTGGCATTCAATTTTTCAGGCCTGCAAAAAACAAGGAACTTGTTGCCTCTGTAAATCATATCAGCAACCTCAGTCCTATTCCGGCTGACGTAAATACAATTTTAGAAAAAGCCTGTAATGATTGCCATACGAACAATTCTAACTATCCGTGGTATTTTAATATTCAGCCGGTAGGTATCTGGATGAACAATCATATTAAAGAAGGAAAAAGTAAACTGAATTTCTCTGAATACATCAACAAAAGACCAAGGTATAAGTATCATAAAATGGAAGAAGTGATTGAGATGGTTGAAGATAAAAAGATGCCGCTTCCTTCTTATACCTGGACACATAAAGACGCTATTTTAACCAAAGAAGAAAAAACAAAGCTGATTGACTGGGCAAACTCAGTAATGGAATTATTAAAAACACAATACCCGATTGATAGTCTTGTAAGGAGAAATCCTTCGTAAGAAAATTAATTAATGAATTCAATCGTTCATAAAATATCGGCATCCGTTTTATTATTTGCATCCATTATTCCCTTTGCAATGGTTTTTTCATTTCATATAAAACAGCAAATCTTGCATTATGAAATGAAAGAAAGACTTGAAGCACAGAACTTACATACCATCATTCTTTCGAAAAAAGATGTGCATTGGGTGAAAAAAGATAAAGAGATTCTTGTTAATGGAAGAATGTTTGATGTAAAATCTTTTTCAGTTGAAAATAGTGAAATCAGGTTCATTGGTCTTTATGACGATGAAGAGACAGCTTTAGCAGAACAGTTAAATAATAATTTTAATAAAACCAATCAGACCGGTACCTGGTTGATATCAAATCTTTTTCAATGGCTGCAATCAGTTTACACTACTGACAACAATGGCACATTAATTACAGAAAGTAAATGCCAGGAATTTTCTCAATTTATAAAATGCAGATTAACTTCTCCCCACAAAATAATTCTTACTCCCCCACCTCAGAATACCTGATCAGGTTTTTCAACATTTTTAATTAATACTCGAAACAGAAATAATTATGATCAGGATATTAATGCTTTCTGCATTGATGAGCTGTGCGTATTCAGCATTTACACAAATAGATAGTCTTAATGAAAAGGAGCTGGAGGAGGTTGTTATTTCAGCCAACAAATTTGCCGAAAGAAAAA
The DNA here is from genome assembly GCA_964581455.1 of uncultured Chitinophaga sp. Lineage (GTDB taxonomy): Bacteria > Bacteroidota > Bacteroidia > Chitinophagales > Chitinophagaceae > VBAS01. The sequence continues at coordinate 21,451 of CAZOOT010000037.1, forward strand.
GAAATATAAATCAGAAAATAGATATCATTTCAGCAAAATCAATTGCAACAATTAATGCTCAGAATGTAGGTGACTTGCTTAGTAGTACAGGAAATGTATTTGTTCAGAAAAGCCAGCAAGGAGGAAGCAGTCCTGTACTCCGTGGCTTTGAAGCCAGCAGGGTATTATTGGTTATTGATGGTATCAGGATGAATAATGCCATATACAGGGCAGGTCATCTTCAAAATGTGATCACTGTAGATCAGAATATGCTGGAACGTGTGGAAGTACTCTATGGCCCGGCTTCTACCTTGTATGGAAGTGATGCATTGGGCGGAGTGATACATTTAAGAACAAAAAAACCACAGTTGTCTTTTGATAAAAAGTTATTAAGCACCGGTACAGCATTCAGCAGATATAGTTCGGCGAACAATGAAAAAACCGTTCATGCTGATTTAAGTTTAGGTGGGAAAAAAATATCCTGGTTGCAATCTTATACATACAGTTATTTTGGTGACATGCAAATGGGAAGTAATTATCCTGAAAAATATCCCAACTTCGGCCGTAGAGATTCGCTGATCATTACAGAAAATGGAATAGATTATGTTATTGCAAATAATGATACAAGACTACAAAAGTTTTCATCTTACAAACAATGGGATATCACTCAAAAAATATTATTTAAGCAGAGTGAAAGGATCTCTCATTTGTTAAATTTCCAGTTTTCCAACTCAACAAATGTTCCCAGGTATGATCGATTGCAGGACAAAAGAAATTTTGGCGGAACTATAGGAAACACATTAAGATTTGCTGAATGGTATTATGGTCCGCAAACCAGGATTCTTGGCTCATATGAATTCAATATTTCCACTGTAGGATTCTTTGACATATTTAGAGTTAATCTGAACTATCAGAATATTGAAGAAAGCCGTCACCAAAGAGAATATCGCCGATATGACAGATTTGACTCACGGATTGAAAAACTAGGGATAGCCGGATTCGTTATTGACGCCAGAAAAAAATGGGGCGTAAATGAATTAACGACAGGTGCGGACGGGCAATTAAATTTTCTTACATCGACCGCTTTCAGAACGAATAAAAATACAGGAGCAGTTACAGCTTTGGATCCCAGGTATCCCAATGGCGAAAACCACATGAACTATTTTGGTTTATTTGCCCAGCATTTAATAAAACTATATAATGAGAAATTGATCATAAATGATGGCATTCGTTTACAGGTAGTATCGCTCAATTCTTCTATTGCAGATAATTCATTTTTCAATTTGCCTGTTACGCAGTTTGAACAAAACACATTTGCCATTACGGGCAACTTAGGCGCAGTCTACCTTCCAAAAGAAAATTTCAGAATAAGTGCCGGGCTCTCTTCCGGTTTTCGGAATCCTAATATTGATGACCTTGCAAGAGTTTTTGAATCAAGTACAGACTTAAAACGGGTAGTCATTCCAAATGCTGATATAAAACCTGAATATACCTACAACTTTGATTTGGGGATTTCAACAACTATATCTCAGAAAATAAAAATAGAAGTTACCGGGTTTTATTCGCTTTTCCGCAATGCGATTGGTCTTGCACCTTTTAAATTAAATGGGCAGGATTCTATTCTTTATAATGGCATTCTATCTGCTGTTTTTGCCAATCGTAATGTAAAGAACGCATCTACATATGGCTTCAACGCTAACCTGAAAGCGGATTTCAATAAATCTTTATCTTTTTTTGGAACTATAACCTATACTCATGGAAGTTTTAAAAATACGAATGGTGCAAGAACCCCTCAGGACCATATTCCTCCTTTATACGGAAAAGTAAATATGACTTATACCCATCATAAATTTTCCACTGAAGGTTTTGTCATGTATAATGGATGGAAGCGATTAAAAAGATATAATACTGATGGGGAAGATAATTTGCAGTATGCAACTCCGGATGGCATGCCCTCCTGGATGACGTTGAATTGGCGAAATAGTTTTAACCTGAATAAAAATATTCAACTTCAGTTCTCCATTGAAAATATACTGGATCGTAACTACCGTTATTTTGCATCCGGTTTTTCATCTCCGGGTCGCAATTTTATTTTTGCTATCAGGGCTTCGATTTAATCAGAAGAAATGTCCTGTTATTGAATGCAATATCTGAATATGGCAAAAAAGTCCTGTTTTTTCTGAAAAATTACAAATTCGTGCAGCATTCGAATGCAAAAATTGTCTAAATTACAGGCAACCAAACGGTAAACATGACCGAGGAAGCCATTTTAAAAGGTTGTATAAAAAACGATGCTGCCGCACAAAGGGAACTGTACAATAAACACAGTCCTAAAATGCTGGCGGTTTGTTATCGGTTCGCACATAACCGGGAAGATGCTGAAGACATGTTGCAGGAAGGATTTATCAAGGTTTTCTTACAAATACATACGTTTGAAAGCCGGGGATCTTTTGAAGGATGGATAAGGAGGATAATCGTTCATACATGTATCAACATTTTAAAGAAGAATAAGAAATTCAATGAAAGTGTTGATCTGATTCATGCCACCGGTATCTATGTCAGGGAAGAAAACATTCCATCTATCATTCAGGCCAAACAAGTGGTAGAATGTATCAGAATGTTACCTATGGGATATAGAACAGTTCTTAACTTATATGCAATTGAAGGATACAGTCATAAAGAAAT
>CAZOOT010000037.1:24124-24536 GCA_964581455.1 uncultured Chitinophaga sp.
TGTTCGTGCTGGTTTAGAGGAAGCCAGAAAACTTCATAAAGAAATTGCTATTATGCTGGACATAGAAGAAAGTACAAGCCGGAGCCAGTTTACCAGGGCTAAGGCGATGCTTGAAGACATTTTAATTAGAAAAAAAATACTGCAAAAGCCAAAGCAAAGCATTTTGGCCTCTGTAGCATCAGGTAGTTAAAGTTTTAATCCGTTACTTATTTGTAGACAGGTTTATGGACAATCAATTTAATAAGCAAGATTTTGAAAAGCTGCTGAGAGAAAATGCAAACCAATACCGGATGTTTCCATCTGAAAAGGTTTGGACTGGAGTTCATGCTGCTTTACATACCGGTCGTAAATGGTATCGTATTACTGCGTTATCCTTGTTACTGCTGTCCGTCACAGCTATTTCTTTATTAGT
>CAZOOT010000038.1:0-24507 GCA_964581455.1 uncultured Chitinophaga sp.
CCTTTTATTAGAGCTGCGAAGCTACTGGAAAACAGTCATTCAGCAAAAGATGAACTGAGAGCAGAACCCTGAAAGGAGCGCCTCAACTGGGTTAAATCAAGGCTTAAAAGCTGGTAAACAAAAACTATTTAGCTTTATGAAAACCAATATGGTTGTGGTTTCCACATACTGTGGGGATTTTTGCTAAAAAAAGCTGATTTATTACTCAATAATTAACTGTCAAACCCTACCTTTGCCATCCAAAATTTTTTGAAAGTTATGGCTAGAGTATGTCAGGTTACAGGAAAAGTGCCGATGACCGGAAATAAGGTTTCGCATTCAAATATTAAGACCAAGCGTCGTTTTTTGCCCAATTTACAAACCAAAAGGTTTTTTATTGCAGAAGAAGATAAATGGATCACTTTAAAATTGTCTGCAGAAGGAATCCGCACTATAAATAAAAATGGACTTTATACAGTAATAAAGAGCCTTAGAAAAAAAGGTCAGCACATTTAATCTTTGCGAAAAGCAAAGTGTAAAATGGTAATTAAAAAAATATAAAATGGCAAAGAAAGGTAATAGGGTACAGGTTATTTTAGAATGTACCGAACATAAAACCAGCGGGCTACCAGGCACCAGCCGCTACATTACAAAAAAGAACAAGAAGAACAATCCTGAAAGAATGGAATTGAAAAAATTCAACCCCATTTTGAAAAAGGTAACTCTGCATAAAGAAATAAAATAATTTGGGAATGTGAGGATATGGAGATTTAGGGATGATCTGCATTATCACATTATCTAAACATCAAATTTTCAATTTAGTAATATCATGGCAAAAGCAGCAAAAACAGCGATCAAGACCAAGGACCAGAAAGCAGCTTCTGAAGCAAAAAACTGGAGTAAAGTTATTAAGCCAATTCGTAGTCCAAAAACAGGTGCTTATACTTTTAAAGAGGCAATCGTTCACAAAGACAAAGTGAAAGAATTTCTGGCTAATAAATAATTCGGTCATTTTCCTGAAAAGGAATCTGATAATAGCTGTCACTTTCAATGTGATGGCTTTTTTTATTTTTGACTTTAAGATTTTCAATTTTTTTAACTATGGGATTTTTTAATAAACTATTTGGAAAAAAAGAAAAAGAAAGCCTTGATCAGGGTTTGCAAAAAACCAAAGCGGGATTTCTGTCAAAGGTTTCAAAAGCAATAGCCGGAAAAAGTACGGTAGATGAAGAAGTGCTGGATAATCTTGAAGAGGCCCTTGTATCAGCAGATGTAGGAGTGGATACAACAATTCTGATCATTGAAAAAGTAGAAGCAAGAGTTGCAAGGGACAAATACATCGGAACAGATGAATTAAATAAAATATTACAGGAAGAAATTGAGGACTTATTAGTAGATGCACCTTCTTCCAATTCTTATGCATTTAATACAGAGCTTCCGTCAAAACCTTATGTAATACTGGTAGTTGGTGTAAATGGTGTCGGCAAAACAACCACAATCGGAAAACTGGCATATAATTTTAAACAGGCAGGAAAAGATGTTTTACTTGGAGCTGCAGATACTTTTCGTGCTGCAGCAGTTGATCAATTGACCATCTGGAGTGAAAAAGTAGGCGTGCCAATTATTAAACAAGCAATGGGGAGCGATCCGGCAGCAGTAGCTTTTGATACTGTTCAAAGTGCGGTAGCAAAAAAATGCGATGTAGTGCTTATTGATACAGCAGGAAGACTTCATAACAAAGCACACCTGATGGATGAACTGGGAAAAATAAAAAGATCAGTACAAAAGTTTATTCCAGATGCACCACATGAAGTTCTTTTGGTATTGGATGGAAGTACTGGTCAGAATGCATTGGAACAAGCCAAACATTTTATAGCAACTACAGATGTTTCAGCAATTGCCGTAACCAAATTAGATGGTACTGCAAAGGGCGGCATTGTTCTTGCCATTGCCAGTCAATTTAAAATTCCTGTAAAATTTATTGGTGTTGGTGAAAAGATGGACGACTTAATAGTGTTTAATAAGCATGAATTTGTAGATAGTCTTTTCAAGCTGAAGGAGGATTAAAGAGTTGTTTTTAAAATATTTATAAAGAATCTCCACATAATAAGTCAGAAAAAATAGATTAATTTCTCTTTTTTTTAAAATTGAGTATAATTATAACATGATTGTATTCAATTAGTTGCACCCCACAAAATATCGGAGTTTATCAGCTTGTTAACATTTTAGTTTCATAAAGTACTGAATTAGGAATCTACCTAAATTTGGTATCAGGGAATTTGTCTAACTCTAAATTTTAATTAAAACTAACAATTGTATGAGAAAAATTTTTCGAATGAAAAGTGTAATGCTATTGCTTACACTTTTTTCTTTTTCAAATCTGTTTGCTCAACAAGCAACAATTTCTGGAAAAGTTACCGGAACCGATGGTAAACCGCTTAGTGGAATTTCAGTTGTTGTAGAAGGTACGGGTACGGGTACTCAAACTGACAACGAAGGAAAATATTCAATCAGCGTAAAGATGGGAAGACAAACCATTACCGTTTCTTCTGTAGGATTTGCTTCACAGTCAAGAAGCATAAATGTTACAGGTAACCAAACTGCAGACTTTTTTATGCTAGAATCTGCAAGTAGTTTGGAAAACGTTACTATTTCAGTTGGTTCCCGTTCTTTACAAAGAACATCGGTGGGCACACCGCTTCCTGTGGATATTCTTTCTTCTCAGGATCTAAAAAATACTGCCCAAACGACTTTCGACAAACAATTGCAATATCGTGTACCATCATTTAATACTATCAACACCCCGGTAAATGATGCTACGACTTTATTGGATCCTTATGAGATCAGGAATCTTGGACCAAGTCGTACTTTGATTCTCATAAATGGTAAAAGAAAAAATCTTAGTTCCTTGTTATATGTACAGTTTGCTCCTGGTAGAGGAGAAACCGGGGCAGATCTTTCTGCAATTCCGATTGATGCAATTAAACGGGTAGAGATTTTAAGAGACGGTGCTTCTGCTCAATATGGTTCTGATGCGATAGCTGGTGTAATGAACGTTATTTTAAAAGACAGATACCAATACAGTACATTAACCTTTAATGGTGGAGTAACAGGTAAAGGTGATGGCGGGAATTACGGAATAGCTTACAATGGAGGTTCCAATATTGGTGACAAAGGATTTGTAAATTATACTGTAGATTTCAGTCAACAGAATAATGCTATTCGTTCCGGAATAATACATCGGCCTACTGAGAAAGCAATTTTTGGCGGATCGCCTGCTTCTGATGCAGCAATTGATGCTTATCTTAACAGATTTCCTACTGGTAATAATTTAAATGGACCGGAGAAATTTCTGCTGCTAAGTTTAATGTTAACTATGGCATACCTGTTGGAGAAACAGCGCAGTTTTATGGAAACGCAGCATATGTAACAAAAAAAGTTATAAGTAATGCAAATTTCCGAACACCATACTGGAGAACTGATGCGGGATTATTACACACAAGAATTCCCGGCGCACCTAATTATACAGGTGGAAATGATCCCTTATATGAAGGTTATATTGGTTATATGCCAACATTCGAGGGAGACCTTATAGATAATAACTTAACGGTTGGTTTCAAAAATGTAAGAAACGGTTGGACACATGATATCAGTTTTACTTCAGGATTTAACAGGCAGGACTATACTGTTGATAATACAGTGAATCGTTCTTTAGGTACTGCCAGTCCCACTAACTTCAAACCCGGCGGATTTAGTTTCCAGCATACTGTTGGTAACTATGATGCATCAAAAGCAATTACAGATAATTTCAGTCTGGCATTTGGTACGGAGGTTAGAAAAGAAACCTATACCATTATTGCCGGCGATACTGCTTCTTATTCAGGCGAAGGTGCAAATTCATTCCCTGGTATCCGTGCAGAAAATGGAAGAACAAACAGCCGCTATAATTTCGGTGCTTACGTAGATGCCACTTATGATATTAATGAAGATTTTCTTATCAATGGTGCAATGCGTGCCGAAAACTATAGTGATTTTGGCGGTGCCTTTGTATGGAAAATTTCTACCCGTTATAAAATTGCAGGAAATAAAGCAGTAATAAGAGCATCGGCTTCAAATGGTTTCAGAGCTCCTACATTACATCAGATCTATGCACAATCTACGCAAGCTTCTTTTGTTGGTGGAGTTGTTCAGCTTTCCGGGTTATTTAATAACAGGAGCAAACAAGCTTTTGCTTTGGGTATTCCTTTATTAAAACCGGAAGAGTCTAATAATTTCACTTTTGGAGTTGGTTTAAATCCAAATAAGAATTTCAACCTGACATTAGACTTTTACAACATCAATATTAACGAAAGGATTGTTTATAGTTCTTCCATTTCATCAAGTGATCCGAATACTGAATTGTATAAGATATTACAAGCTGCAGGTGTTGTAAACATTCAGTTCTTTATCAATGGAATTAAGACAAAAACATCAGGACTTGACCTGGTTGCAAACTATAGAAATATCAGCCTGGGTTCGGGCAAACTTGATTTTAACTTAGCCGGAAACTATACATTGCAAAACGAGATAGTGGGTAGACCAAATGATCCTGTTGCTATTAAATCAGCAGGGTCTACCATTTTAAGTACACAGATCAAATCTTTACTGGAAGAAGGGCGTCCTGAATTTAAGGGTGTTATAGGATTTGATTATAGTCTTAAAAAGTTTGGTATAAGTTTAAACAATACGATTTTCGGGCCTACCCGTTTCCAGGATCTGGATAATGGTGGAAGTGATATGGAAAATATCAAACAGGAATTTAAAACAGGCATTGTGACTGATCTGAATCTTGGATACCAGTTTTCTGATAAAGTATCGTTTAATATAGCGATCAACAATTTGTTCAATGTATTACCCAAGTGGGAATTAAAAGCATTGAATTCAGCAGGTCAAACTGTTTTGAACAATACTGCTAACAGAGAGTTACTTGAAGGCTTTTTAGCATTCAGCGGTCGTTACCGTATTTTAGGATATAACGGATCTCAGTTTAGCCAATTGGGCACAATTTTCCAGGGTTCATTAGTTTTTAAATTCTAATTCAAAAAATATAATTTTACAAAAGCTGTGGTTTAATTGCCACAGCTTTTTTTATGAGTAATATTTATAATAAATTATCTGATGTGTACGAAATGATGTACCAGACTTTCATTAATTATGATGAAGAATACATCTATTACTCAGAAATACTGAATACGAACAAATGCAAATCCCTGGTTGAGTTGGGTTGCGGAACCGGAAGTATTGCCAGCAGATTTTTAAAAAATGATTTCCACTATACTGGCCTGGATTTAAGTGAGGATATGTTGAAAATTGCCAGGGCTAAAAATACAGGAGCAGAATTTATTTGTGCTGACATGAGAAGTTTTCAATTAAACAATAAAAAAGAAGCCTGCCTCCTGGCCGGAAGAACAATTAGTTATTTAATCAGGAATCAGGATTTGATTGATTGTTTTATTTCAGTTAATAAAAATTTAGCAGAGAACGGAATTCTAGTTTTTGATTCCATTGACGCAGATAAATTCATTCCTTCCATCAGGAATGGAAAGCAGGTACTACATCATGCAGCTTTCAATAATAGAAAATTTCAAAGAACAAGTTTTTGGTCTTATACCGAAAATGAAAATGGTGTTTTTAACTGGAGGTCTCTTTTTTATGAAGTAAAGGAAGGCAGATTTTTGGAAAAAATTGGTGAGGATGAATCTGTAATCAGGTCTTTTTCAAAAAAGGAATTGGGTTTATTTCTTGACCAATGTAATTTCAGGGTTAAATCTATTGAAGATCGCTCATCCTATGCATTTGATACTTTTGTAATTGTAGCACAAAAAAATCCTGATCATGGCAATGTATGATAATGAAAATACGGTGAAAGCTTCGTTTGATCTGAATTATATCAGCGAATATTTATTACAGGCACAATGGGCAGAATTCATTGAACTAAAAAAAGTGATCGCTGAAGTTTCTAACCGAAATAAAAGACCGGTAACAATTCTGGACATTGGTATTGGAAACGCAAGGATACCAAAGCACCTTTGCGGTATAAAAGATATTTGGGAACAGGTGGCATATTATGACGGTACTGACAATGCAATGGCTTGTGTGGAAATATCCAACAAGGAAATTTCCGCATTGAATATCCAGGATAAAGTAACTGCTCATTTTTTTGATGCAGCCAAATTGTCTGAATGGAAAAAGAAACATGATATGGTCATCACCACCTGGTTTACAGCAGGAAATTTTTATCCTGATGATTTTCCATTCGATACCTATAAAGATTCAAAAGAAAGATTTGATCTTTCCACCAATAAAAAATTTACATTCATATTTAAGAATGCCTATGAGCTTTTAAATCCGGGTGGTGAAATTGTGATTGGAGCATGCTATATAGATAATGATGCAACCAGGAAAAAACAGGAAGAATCTTATTTGAAAATGGGAATGAATATTATTACAAACGAGGAAGATTCATTTACTGCGACAAAAGAAGGATTTTGGAGCCAACGTTTCACAAAAGAAAAATTAATTAATTACCTGAGTTTTGTGAACCCCCGGAAAATATATTTTACTCCATTGGACACCTATAATTATTCCATGCTGGTGAGGATCAGGAAATAAGCAAATAGGTAAATGCTTCTCTTTCCAGACCCGACATACCCTTACCTTTGCAGCCACAAATGAAAACAGGAACTCTTAAAAAAGATAAAGTAAACATTATTACTCTTGGTTGCAGCAAGAATATGGTAGACAGCGAGGTGCTCAGTGGACAGCTCGTTGCAAACGATATTGATGTGATTCATGAAAATAAAAAATCAGATCACAATATTGTAGTTGTGAACACCTGCGGATTTATTGAAAAAGCGAAGGAGGAAAGTATCAATACAATTCTTGAGCAGGTTGAATTGAAAGAAAAAGGTAAGCTGGATAAAGTTTATGTCACAGGATGTTTAAGCCATCGCTACCGTGAAGATCTGGAAAAAGAAATTCCCGGAGTAGATGCATGGTTTGGCACCATGGAGCTTCCGTTAATACTAAAGCAGTTTGAAGTAGATTATAAAACCGAATTGCTGGGCGAAAGATTTCTTGCCACGCCACAGCATTATGCTTACTTAAAAATTTCAGAAGGATGTAACCGTACCTGTGCGTTTTGTGCTATTCCGCTAATGCGTGGAGGCCATGTAAGCAAAAGCATGGAAGAATTAGTGAAGGAAGCAGAAGGGTTGGTAAAACGGGGTGTAAAAGAAGTAATGTTGATTGCACAGGAACTTACTTACTATGGTCTTGATCTTTATAAAAAAAGAATGTTGCCAGACCTGCTTCATCGGCTGGCTGATGTAAAGGGTTTGGAATGGATTCGCCTTCATTATGCTTACCCCTCAAAATTCCCATTGGAAATCCTGGATGTAATGCGTCAAAGAGAAAATATTTGTAATTACCTGGACATGCCATTGCAACATGCTGCCAATAATATGCTGAAAGCAATGAAGCGGCAGATAACCAGGGAAGAAATGGAAGAACTTATCATTGCTGTTCGGGAAAAAGTACCAGGCATTTGTTTGCGTACAACTTTAATTGCCGGATTCCCGGGGGAAACACCGGATGATGTGGAAGAGTTAAAAGCTTTTTTACAGAAACAAAGATTTGACAGAGTAGGCACCTTTACCTATAGCCATGAAGAAGGTACCAGTGGATATGAATTAATTGATGATGTGCCGGCAGCAGAAAAAGAAAGAAGAGCCCAGGAGATCATGGAAGTGCAGCAGGATATTTCTTATGAACTGAACCAGGAAAAATTAGGCCGGGTCTTTAAAACAATTATAGATAAAAAAGAAGCTGGCAGGTATCTTGGCCGGACTGAATTTGACAGTGTAGAAGTGGATAATGAAGTAGTCATTCAATCTGAAAAAAAACTTGCTATTGGTGAGTTTTATCAGATTAAGATCAATAAAGCTTATGATTTTGATCTGGAAGGAGAAGTTGTTCCCTGAATTACCTGTAAGCCGGTGAATTCAATTCCATTAAACTCACGGAATCCATTATCTTAGTTTCACAGAACTAACATACATGGACAAGCAACAGTATATATACTTAAACAGGGACTTAAGCTGGCTTAGTTTTAATCATCGGGTCTTAATGGAAGCCGCTGATGCTTCCGTACCAATTTACACCCGCATATCATTCTTATCTATTTTTTCATCAAACCTGGATGAGTTTTTCCGGGTTCGAATGCCATCTATTTATGCTTTCAGCAGTATCAAAGCAAAGAAAACAACTCTTCGTGATGAATATCCGGAGGAATTACTGCAAAAGGTGAAAGAAGCAGTACATATTCATCTGGAGAATTTCGGTCAGATACTTAAACAACAGATCCTGCCGGACTTAAATAATAATAATATTCATTTATATTATGGAGATACTATTCAAGCAGAACATCAGGAAATAATCCGTGATTATTTTCTTTCAAAGGTTCTTTCTTTTCTTCAACCGGTGATTCTGACCAAAGAAAACCAGGACACCATTTTTCTGGAAAATAATCATTTGTATTTTATTGTTGAGTTGGAGCAAAAAAATCATCCGGGTACAAATCTTTATGCATTGCTAAATATTCCTTCTGAACATTTACAAAGATTTACTGAGCTTCCGAAAATAAATGAGCAGTATTATATTTTATTTTTAGATGATGTAATCCGCGAAAATTTAAAGGAAGTGTTTCCCGGATTTAATATCCTGAATGCATTTAGTGTAAAAATGACAAGGGATGCAGAAATGAATCTTGAGGATGAATTTATCGGTGACATTGTTGAAAAAATTGAAAAACAATTAGAGAAAAGAGATGTAGGACATTCCACAAGGTTTTTATTTGAAAATAATATGCCGGAGGCTACAAGAGAATTCGTTAGAAAATATTTTTCATTGAGAGAGGATGAAATGGTAGAAGGCGGTCGTTACCATAACCTGAAGGATCTTGGCAGTTTGCCAAATCCATCGAATAAAAAACTTACTTATGAAAACTGGCCCCCCATTGCACATCCGGGATTTAATAATCATCAATCAATATTTAAAACAATTGAGAAAAAGGACCGCTTACTTCATCAGCCCTATCATTCCTACAATTATATCCTGCGTTTTTTTAATGAGGCGGCCATTGATCCATTTGTGAAGGAGATCTATATATCATTATACCGGGTAGCTGCAAACTCACATATAGTAAATGCATTGATGAGTGCTGCAAGAAATGGCAAGAAAGTAGTTGTGTTTGTAGAATTGAAAGCAAGATTTGATGAAGCGAATAACCTGCGATGGTCCAAGAAAATGAAAGCTGCAGGAATCAAAATCATCAACAGTATTCCAGGATTAAAAGTGCATGCCAAGATAGCCCTGGTAAAAAGAGAAGAAGAGAAAAAAGTTGCATATTATTCCTTCCTGGCGACGGGTAATTTCAATGAGGCTACCAGCAGATTTTACACTGATCATGTTTTTTTCACATCTAATAATGAGTTTAGCCAGGAACTGGAACAGTTATTTTTTTATCTGCAATCAAGAATGCAGCCCAATATGTATGCTAAATTAAAATTTAAGCATTTATTGGTTTCTCAGTTTAATATGGTAAGGCAATTCAGAAAAAAGATAGAAAGGGAAATGAAAAATGCAAAAGCCGGCTTGCCTGCTCATATTATTATAAAACTAAACAACCTGCAGGAAAGAGATATTATTAATTGTCTTTATGAAGCCAGTAATGCCGGTGTTAAAATTCAATTGCTGGTAAGAAGTGTATGTTGCCTTGCACCGGGAGTTCCGGGTCAAAGTGAGAATATCACTGTTCACAGGATAGTGGATCGCTACCTGGAACATGCAAGAGTTTTTATGTTTTTCAATAATGGGCAATCAGAATTTTATATGGGCAGTGCAGATTGGATGAACAGGAATTTGCATAGCAGAATAGAAGTAGTGTTTCCTATTTATGACCGGAAATTGTGTGAAGAGATCAGCCATATATTACAACTTCAACTGAGTGATAATAAAAAAGCGGTTTATTTTAAAAGTGATCTTTCCAATGAAAGGATCATTACAAAAGATTCTGATCCTGTTATTTCTGCACAGGAAGAGATATTTCGCTATGTAAAAAATTTGAAAGAATAAGTGAAAATTTATTCCGGTAAACTGAAATACATGAATTGTGGCGGGCCTTCTACGCCGGCATCCGTCATTATTTTTTTTAATTCTTCTGAATTGAATCTGGCTTTTACTTTTTCTTTATCTGTAATTGCAAAAACGATATAGACCATATTCGGATCATCAATCACCCTTGACAGCCCTCTGTCTAATAATCCGAATTCTTTTCTTTTACTCATCCCTTCCTCATCAAAAATCTTAAGCCAGGTATCAAAATCTTTTACCCGGTGTGCCACCATTACTCTTTCTTTCTGTTCTATTTTGGTTGTGTCGTTCCTTACTACATTCATGTACTGAATAGTTGGATTACCCGTAACACCGGCCTTGTCCATAGCTACTTTTAATGCTGGTAATGCAGCAAATTCTTTAGCCTTATTTTCATCAGTTATTTTATTAAAAACAACAACCATCGTTGGGTCATCTGTGCCTATGCCAATTGCATAATCCGAAAGACCATATAATTTTCTTAGAGAATCATGCGCATTATATACCGGGATCCAGGATTGAAAATCTGATACCGGGTGTTGTATCATAATTAATTTAAAAGAAGCGGACGCCATTTTATCCGAAACATCATCAGTACTGTTACAGGATAGAATAAATAAAAATGCAGCGGCTGTAAATAATGCCAGGATTTGGTTCATTGATAAATTTTTATTTGAATAAAAAATCAGAAGCTTAACTAAGTTAAAGAAAAATATATGATTTGCCGAAGGCCTGTAAAATCTGTGTTATATCAAAATTTTACTTTTTAAATTCATTTATAATACATGTATAGTTAAATATTACCACCCAATCCCGTAATCTTCTCCGTTATTGGAACTGCCGCCCCAAAAACTTCCGTGTTTCCAGTCAAAATAAATTGCATTAATTGGTCCGCTTGTTCTATTGCCTGTTCTGACATTGTACCCCATTTTTTTTAGCTCAAGGAGTATGGCTTCCGGCGTTTGAGTACTCACTAAAATATTTCCGGCCCTGGGTTTCCTGTCGTCAATTTTTGTTCCTCCCAGGGAAAGCCATAGTTGATTACTGTTGATATTGGCAGCTTCACATGCCTGTTGTACAGTCATGTTGAATTCAACCATGTTCAAAAAGAACTGGAGCAGATTCTGATCTTGTGTATCACCACCCTGCACCGCAAAACTTAAAAATGGTTTTCCATCTTTAAGGGCCATACTGGGGGTTAAAGTTACTCTGGGTTTTTTACCCGGTTCTACAACATTAAATGGGTTAAGTGCAGCATCCAGTACAAAGCTTTGCATCCTTTGGCTCATACCTATACCGGTATTACCGGCAATACAAGCAGGTAACCAACCGCCACTGGGTGTAATGGATACAACCCAACCATCTTTATCTGCTGCCTCTACTGATGTTGTGCCTCTCCATAAGCGGTCCATATATTCATCTTCCTCTGAATTTCCTTTCAGTGAGCTGACCTGGCTACCCCACAAATCCAATGGCACTAGAGATTCAGATGTATTTGAAAAATTCAAGGCTACAGTAGAATCGTGTGCAGGAACAAAATTGCGATCTCCTTCTGCTGCCGGTAAACTGAATTGTTTCAGCAGATCAGTAAATGGATTGGTTTTTCCTTCAAATGGATATGGATCGCCGGGTGTTGCATTGGCATTGTTTTTATCAGGTGAAATTAATTGTGCTCTTTGTTTTGCATATTCTTTACTCAGCAACCCTTTCATTGGCTCCTGTGGCGGAAAATACGGATCACCATAATAAAAATCACGATCCGCAAATGCAAGATTCATTGCCTGGTAAATGGTGTGAATATATTTTGCACTGTTATAACCCATTTCTTTCAGGTTAAAATTTTCAAGTATGTTGAGTGATTGTAAAAGTGCCGGTCCCTGGGTCCATTGTTGAAGCTTGTAAACATCAATCCCTTTATAATTTACTTTCATTGGTTCCTCTTCAATCACTTTCCAGTTAGCAAGGTCATTCATGGTAATAAGGCCGCCCTGTTCGGTACTGCCCCTTACAAATTCTTTTGCAATATCTCCTTTATAAAAACGGTCATTGGCAGCCATGATCGCATCCTTTCTCGATTTTTTATTTTTCAATGCATCTTCCTCAGCTTGTACCATTTTGTTCAGGGTTTCCCACAGATCTTTTTGTACAAATATTTCACCCGCTTCGGGAGCTTCTCTTTTTTCGCCTGTATGTGGAAGGAAAACTGCTTTACTATAAGGCCATTCTTTTATTCTTTCTTTTCCTCTTTCCATTGAATTGGCAGTTTGTGCATCTATCGGGTATCCTTTAGCCAGTTCCATTGCCGGGGCAAGAACTTCTTTTAAACTCATGGTGCCATAATTGGCAAGCATATAACAAATGCCTCCTGGAGTACCGGGAGTAGTTGCTGCCAATGGTCCGTATTCCGGAGGAAAACTATATCCCTTACTTTTAAAAAAATCAGGAGTAGCACCGGTAGGTGCATTTCCCAATGCGTTTATGGCAATAACTTTTTTTGTTTTTGGATTATAGATCAAAGCCTGTGTTTCTCCACCCCAGCTTAATACATCCCACATTGTACATGTCGCAGCCAGCATGGCACATGCTGCATCAACAGCATTTCCACCTCTTTGAAAAATGATTGAACCTGCTGTTGCTGCTAAAGGCTTTCCGGTAATTGCCATCCAGTTTTTACCATGCAGGGGAGGTTTTTGTGTTTGCTGTGCATTTGTAAATAGTGCGGTAAAAATCAGGAGAAAAAAAAATGTAGATTTCATATTCGAGAATTTTGGATTTTAAAGTTAAGATCAATTATTCTTAAATGATCAATTAATCAAAATGAATTAATTAGTTCATATTGAAATATTCATTAGATTGGAATTATAAAATCAAAAATATGACTAAGTCGTCACCGCTTGTGCAATTTTTAAAATGGGAAAAAGAAATTCCCGATGAAATATTTCTCAGGCAACCATTTGATGGGGTTTGGAAAACCTTAACCTGGGCAGAGGCAGGAGCAGAAATCCGCAAAGTAGCAGCAGGATTAAAATCATTGGGATTCCAGGAAAAAAGCCATATAGCATTACTTTCAAAGAATTGTTCAGAATGGATTATTTCCGACCTGGCCATTATGATGGCAGGTTATATCTCAATTCCCATTTATCCGTCCTTGTCTGGTCATTCAATAAAACCGATATTGGAACACAGCGATGCCAAAGCAATTATCATTGGTAAACTGGACGATTATGGTTCTCAGGAAAATGGAATACCTGAGGGTATTGTCAGGATAAGTATGGAGACTTATGGAATAAAAACGGAATATACCCTGGAAAATTTTATCGCTCAAAATTCTGTTTTAAGTGAAATCTATAACTGGAAACAGGACGAGATTTTTACCATTATTTATACTTCGGGAACCACAGGAAAAAGCAAAGGTGTAATGCATACGATTGAAGCTTTTGATTATGTGTTGCAATCAGCCATTGCTGAATTAAAATTACCACAACGGCCTGATCTTTTTTCTTATTTGCCGTTAAGCCATATTGCAGAAAGGGTAGGAGTAGAGATGAACAGCCTTTATACCGGAGCAAGAATTTCTTTTGCAGAATCATTAGATAGTTTTGCAAAAAACCTTGCAGATACCCAGCCGGATGTATTTTTTGCTGTTCCCCGTATCTGGGGCAAATTCAGGGAAAAGATCCTGTATAAACTTCCGCAAAAAAAATTAAACCTTTTCTTATCCATTCCAATTATAAGCAGCCTGATTAAAAAGAAGATCAAAAAAAACATGGGCTTATCAAAAGCCTCTCATATTTATAGTGCTGCTGCACCACTTTCATTAGAGGTTATTCATTGGTTTGACAAATTGGGAATAAAAATATTACAGGCATATGGAATGACAGAAGATTGTGTGTATTCTCATTTTTGCAGCCCGCATGCAAATAAATATGGAACCGTTGGTAAAGCCCTTCCCGGTTTAAAAGTTAAAATAGCAGAAGATGGAGAGATCAGGAAAAAAAGCAATGCGGATATGATAGGGTATTATAAAGAAAAAGAAATGTCTGATGCAATGTTTGATGAGGAAGGGTTTCTAAAAACCGGTGATATTGGCGAATATGATAAGGATGGATATTTGTCAATAACGGGAAGAGTAAAAGATATTTTTAAAACAGATAAAGGGAAATATATTTCACCGGCCCCGATAGAAACACAGATGCTTGCGGATTCGAATATTGAACAAGCTTGTGTAGTTGGTACCGGCGTGCCTCAACCAATTGCATTGATCAACCTTTCAGATGCAGGCAAAGCTCTGCCTGTTGATGAAATAAAAACCAAATTAACAGCACTGGTAAATGTGATTAACCAATCCCTGGAAAGCTTTGAAATGGTAGCAAAAGTTGTGATCATGAAAAACAATTGGACAATTGCAAATAATCTGCTCACACCAACATTAAAGGTTAAAAGAAATGAGATTGAGAAAATTCTTTTAAAAACTTACCCCGATTGGTATAATACAAAAGAGTTTATTATATGGGAATCCTGAGACTTCCATCACTTTTTTCTAAATTACCGGACCGTCATTTTTGCTTTTTAATTCTATATTTTACGCCATACAATTTTTCTTAATCTATTATATAAGCCGTTCATCATATCTGCTTCTAATTCCGAAGGTTATGTTTTAAGCTGGCGTCTAATTTAGAAATAATCATTTTTATGTTGAAATTCAGGCTTTTAATCTTGGTTCATTTGGTCTTTACCATGTCCTTATATGCTCAAACAAATGTATTAACAGGTAAAGTATTTGACGGAGAAACTAAAGAACCACTGGTTGGCGCCACAGTAAGAGCTGTATTAGGAAAAGACTCTACAAGTGTTTTGTCAGATAAAAATGGTGAGTTTGTATTTAAAAACCTGGCCCCGGGAGATTATAAATTGAAGATCTCTTTTCTGGGTTATAATGTAACGTTGAGCGAATTTACCTGGGAGAATAAAGCTTTAACGCTGAATAATTTTTTTATTAACAGGGATGCTAAAACTTTAACTGGAGTAACTGTGGTAAGTACACCCCCGTTGGTAAAGATTAAAGCCGATACTGTGGAAATAAGTGCTGCTCAATTAAAAGTAAATCCTGATGCAACATCAGAAGAGTTAATCAGGAAAGCACCAGGTATAACAGTAGAAAATGGAATTGTAAAAGTGGGAGGTGAACAAGTAAGAAGAGTAACTGTAGATGGCAGGGATTTTTTTGGAGATGATGCCACTGCTACTTTAAGAAACCTGCCTGCAGAAGTTGTTGACAAAATTCAGGTTTTCGACAGATTAAGCGATCAGTCACAATTCACAGGAATTGATGATGGCAATACTGCAAAATCAATCAATATCGTTACAAAAGCCAATATGCGTAATGGCCAGTTCGGAAGAGTATTCGCCGGTTATGGAACCGACGATCATTATCTGACTGGTGGAAATATGAGTTTTTTCAAAGACAATAAGCGTCTCTCAATTGTTGGACTTGCAAATGATGTAAACCAACAAAATTTTGCTGAAGTAGATCTATTGGGTGCTACAAGCAGCAGTAATAGAGGCGGCGGTGGATTCAGAGGTGGCGGCGGTGGTCGTGGTGGAGGTGGTGGTTATGGTGGTGGCGGTTTTGGAGGAGGGGGTGGCGGATTCCTAATCGGCCAACAGCCCGGTATCAGTAAAACGAATTCAATTGGAATTAATTTTAACGATAAGTGGGGAACTAAACTGGATGTAAGTGGCAGCTATTTTTTTAATAACAGGAATGTTTCTAATTATGAAACATTAACCAGGCAGAATTTCTTAACGGCAGATTCAAGCCAGTTTTATTACCAGGAAAATACTTCTTCCAACAAGAATTATAATCACAGGGCCAATTTCAGGTTTGAATACCGGATTGATTCATTCAACTCCATCATGGTTACCCCATCTATCAATATTCAGAACTATAATTCAAACAGTGATCTTTCAGGACTTAACTATTTAAATGCGGGTGACAATCTGAGTTCAACTGAGAATATTTCCAGTTCAGAAAGCGGAGCAATAAATGTTAATAACAATATTCTTTACCGTCATCGTTTTAAAAAACCTGGAAGAACATTTTCTGTAAACCTGAATACCGGTATAAATAATAATGACGGGGAATCTTATACAGATGCTTATAGTACCTATTTTAAACGTGCTGCTAGCTTCAATGATTCTTTACAAATTTTTAAGGACCAGTCTACAAAAGGCTACCAGATTTCCTCAAATATAAATTATACCGAGCCGATTGGTAAAAAAGGAGTTGCCCTGGAATTCCGTTATAATCCTTCTTATAACTCAAATAAGTCAGATCTGGAAACCTACAATTTTGAGAATTCAACCAAATTATATTCTGAATTTGACCCCAGTCTTTCCAATGTTTTCGAAAACACATATTTTACACAAAGAGCCGGTGTTACTTTCAATAAGGGAGAAAGGAACAAACAGATTTCTTTTGGATTTGATTATCAGTCTGCAGTCTTAGAGAGTGATCAGTTTTTCCCCTATGCTGCAAATGTGAAAAGAACATTTCAAAATATTTTACCCAATGCAAGAATAAATCTTCCATTGTCAAAACAGGCTACGCTCAGAATTTTTTACCGGGCAAGCACCAATGCTCCCTCTGTGAACCAATTGCAGGGTGTGATCAATAATAATAATCCATTGCAACTTTCTACAGGAAATCCGGACCTGGATCAGCAATATGGACACAGGTTAGGTCTGCGTTATCAATTTACAAATACAAAGAAAGGGATCAGTTTCTTTGCCAATATGTTCGGATCTGCTACCAGCGATTATGTAGCTTCTGCTACATACATTGCAAAACGAGATTCTGTTTTGTCTCCAACTGTTACTTTATTCAGGGGTTCTCAGCTGAACAAACCAATTAACCTGGACGGGCAATGGAACCTGAATACTTTTGTTACGTTGGGTATGCCGTTAAAAGCGATCAAAACAAATATGAATATGAATGCAGGATTTGTTTATAATCGTACACCCGGTATGATCAACAATGTACTTAGCATTTCCAATTCATATAATTTCAGTACCGGCATCGTGTTTGCAAGCAATGTTAGCCAGTATGTGGATTTTACAGTTTCTTATAATGGAAATTTCAATAATGCAGTCAATACAATTCAGCCCCAGTTTGACAACAAATATTTTACACATACCGGAGGCTTCAGGCTAAACCTGTTGTCAAAAAACGGTTGGTTGTTTAATAATGATATAGCAAATCAAACCTATAAAGGATTAAGTGAAGGATTCAACCAGAACTACTGGTTATGGAGCATGGCAGTGGCAAAAAAATTCCTGAAAGACCAAAAAGGAGAATTAAGACTTTCTGTATTCGATTTGCTGAAACAAAACCAGAGCATTGCCCGTACTGTAAGCGAAACCTATATTGAAGATGCGAATACAAGAGTTTTGCAGCAATATTTCATGATGACATTTACGCTGAATCTTAGGAATTTTGGAAAGGCACCCGCAAGACCACAAAATTTTGATCCGGGTATGATGAGGGATTTCAGAAGGAATTAGATTTTGCATAAATTGAAAACATAATAAACAAATGAATTGCCTTGAGGACAGAATTGGAATTGATAGAACAACTAAAACAGAAAGATGAGTCTGCCTTCAAGGCCATAGTAGAACAATGGCAGGATATGGTTTATAATACCATTCTGGGGATCGTTCAGAACGAAACAGAAGCCGAAGACCTTTCACAGGATGTATTTATAAAGGTTTTTGAGAATATCAGTTCTTTTAAAGGTCAATCAAAATTCAGCACCTGGTTATACCGGATAGCAACTACTACTTCATTGGATCATTTAAGAAGTAAAAAGAGAAAGAAAAGGTTTGGCTTTATTTTTTCACTTGGCGGTTCTGATGAAAATGAAACTGACAGAATTCCAGATTTTCATCATCCCGGTGTAAAGTTGGATAATAAAGAAAGGGCATCAGTTTTATTTAAAGCCATTGATAAATTACCGGAAAACCAGAAAGTGGCCTATACTTTACACAAATTGGAAGGAATGAGTTATAAAGATATTAGCGAGATCTTAGACTCTACCGTATCCGCCGTTGAATCCTTAATGAGCAGGGCAAATGGAAATTTGAGAAAGGATTTGGAAGAATTTTATAAAAACCAAATGAAAGGGTGAAGGAAAGATTATAAAAAATCGTCAAATTTGTTAGCAATGATAAATAAAGAAAACATACAGCAAGAAGTAGACAAAATCCTGGAAAGCCTGGATGGGATAAACAGGGCTGCGGCAAATCCATTTTTGTTTACCCGCATCAGGGCCAGGATGAATAAACAAAGTGGTTGGGAAAAAGTTACTTTTTTACTAAGCCGTCCTGTTATTGCTTTTGCAATACTGGTGGCAGTTGTTGGGATAAATGCCTTGGCTGTATTTGGTACAAAGGACCAGGAATTGAGTCAGGAAAAAGGAAGTTTAGCTATTACAGATATTGCTGAAGAATATAATATGGTTGCAAACAATAATTATTATTACGAAAATATACCCGGCGAATGAGTTACTTAAAGAACTATAAACTATTGGTGCTGATCATTGCAGCCTTATTCATTACCAACATAGGACTGCTATATTTCTATGTATGGAAAAAACATAATACACCACATAGGTCAATGAAAGAACAGGTGCTTTCACGACTGGAAAAAGAAGTAGGATTCAGTAAGGAGCAATTGGCTGCCTATGATAGTATGCGGACAAAACATTTTGAATCAATCGGGCCAATGTTTGAAGAATTGAGATTGGCCAAAGACAGTTTTTTCAGGCTTATTAATCAACCGGTGATAAACGATTCAATTATTGATCAGTATTCAATGCAGATCAGGATCAAACAACAGGCGATCGATATTAAAATGCTTAAATATTTCAGGTTAACCAAGAGCCTTTGTACTGAGGAACAATTACCCAAAATGGATTCTTTTTTGCAAAGCATAACAAAGAAAATGTATGGCGGCGGACGTCGCCGACCCGGCCCTGATCAGAATAAAAAGTAAATTCTAAAAAACACAATAAAATGAAAAAAGCAATTTTTGCACTTCTGTTTATATCAGCAACAGGCAGTTTAACTGCGATAGCACAGGGTGGAGGTTTTCAACAACGTACTCCCGAGGAAAGATTAAAGCCAGTACACTTTAAGATTGATAGTGCATTTAAACTTGATGCAGAAACCATCAAGAAAGTGGACGATATTTTTTTAGCATCTTATAAGGAGTCCGATAAACTGAGAGAAGAATTGATGAACAGTGGCAGCCAGGATTTTCAGGCAATGCGTGAAAAGATGACCCCGATCAATGAAGCAAGAGACAAAAAGCTCAAGGAAATTTTAGGTGAGGCGAATTACAAAATCTGGAAAGAGTCTATTGAGCCAACTTTAGGAAGAAGAGGAGCTGGTGGCGGAAACAGACAATAAATTTTTCTTTTACATATGAGCAGTTAAAAAAATCCCTGGATTCTTCCGGGGGTTTTTGTTATATATTCCCTCTCAGATATTCTTCACTCATCGTTGGTGTAAGATTACCACCTGCTTTTTCCAATGTCACGGTAAAGGCAGTAGCTCCGGCGGGTACATTTTCCATTTCAATAAACCTTCCCCTGATTGCATCATTAATAATTCCGATACTCACGGGTTTGCCATCAACCATTGCCCATAATTGATAATCTCTGGTGCTTGATGACATAGGTAAATGGTGGATCATGATAAATATCTTGCCGGTCTTTTTATCCCAAAACATGGTACAGCGGCAGATAGCATGTGTGCCTACTCCATACATGGCTACCGGTGTGATCCGTGGATCCAGCATGATCTTATAGTCTCCGATTGGGAGTGATTCAGGAGTATTTTTTGTTGCAGCTAATTCTTTACGTAGCCCGGAAGCCTCGTTATTTAGTGTATAAATGAAATAACCAGACACTATCAATAATAAAATGGCAGCAGCTGCCAGGGGTTTTAACCAGTTTATTTTTTTTATTACGCTTGCAGATGATGTTTTGAATGCTGGTGATTGAAGCTCTTTTAATTTATTCAGGATAAGTTCATCAGTTTCTACTGAAGGTAAAGTGAAATTGTTCTGCATATTTTCTTCCAGCTGAATTTCATAATCAGTGATTGCTTTTTCTAATTCCGGATATTGCTTACGCAAAGTTTCTACTTCTTTTTTATCAGTTTCATTGCACAGTCCCATTACATACTGTTCAATGATGCCGGATGATATGTATTCCTGGATATTCATTTATTTGAAATGTTTTCTTAATTCCATAAGGGCATTCCTGATCCTTGTTTTAATGGTACCCAAAGGTATATTTAAAGCTTTTGAAATTTCTTCTTGTGTACAACCATGAAAATATGCCAGTTCAAGTACTGCTTTATATTCTTCTTTTAGTTTATTCACCTCTTTTCTTAACCCTATCAGGTTTATATTTTGTTGGGTATTGCTTTTTTCTTCTATAGTATTAACGTAATTACTGATGTCAGCGTTTTTCAAAAAATTTTTATAATTTTTTGAACGTGTTTTATTGATGGCAGCATTTCTTGTAAGATTTAAAAGCCAGGTATACAGTCTCCCTTTTCCCGGATCGTATTTATCAATATTATTCCAAACTGTGATAAAAACTTCCTGCAATACATCATTTGCTGTTTCAGTATCCGGCACAATCTGGCTGATGATATTATACAGCGAACCTCTGTAATGTAAATATAAATGCCGGAACGCATCATTGGTTTTCTGTTTAAGAGAGTTTACCAATTCGCTTTCGCTATATAATGTTTTTTCTGTCAAAAAATAATAATTCAATTACAAAGATTAAAGAATTAATCTTCAAAAAATGAAAACCATAACAATAATTATTTTGTAAATAAATCAGGGATGTCATAAAAGCGACAATTGCGGTATGCCGGTGCACCGGTTATAGCGATTTAACTGGCTGGCATTTATCTGTAAACAGTATATCGCTGTATTGCAAACTTTATAAACTAAATACCATGACACTGCAACTTAATAAAGCTGCCGGAATAATATTGGCGGTATTTTTCCTGATAGCTTGTAAAAAAGAAATTACCCCTCTGCAATCAATTGAAGAATTGAGTACCGCAAAAATTAATAACCAGAATAACGGGAAATTAAAAAATGATGAACTGGAATTAAATATTTCTGGCCTTGAAGATCTGGGGTCAAATGCCAGGTATGAAGGTTGGGTGATCATAGATGGAATTCCTGTTACTACAGGTGTATTTACAGTAAACAGTTCCGGACAAATGTCTCAAACAGTTTTTGAAGTACCGGCACCTGTTGGTAAATTAAAAAATGCTTCCATGTTTGTATTGACCATTGAACCATATCCCGATAATTCTCCAGCACCTAGTGACCAACACTTAGTAGCAGGAGCTTTTAATGGGTCTGAAGCTTCACTTTCTATTGGACATCCTGCAGCATTAAATACTGATTTTACATCAGCTACCGGATATTTTTTACTTGCTACTCCAACTACTGCATCTATGTTGGATGAATTAAGCGGAGTTTGGTTTATAAATAACATGAGCGGATCAGCAGTAGCCGGCCTTAGTTTGCCCACATTACCTGCAGGTTGGCGATATGAAGGATGGGCAGTAATTGACGGAAAGCCTGTAACAACAGGAACTTTTATAAGCAGTACAATGGCTGATGCATCTGCTCTATTTAGTGGTCCTTTGGAAGGTCCCCCATTCCCCGGCGAAGATTTTATCATGAATGCACCGGCAGGATTAACTTTCCCAACAAATCTATCAGGAAGTACAATAGTTGTTTCAGTGGAACCATATCCTGATAATAGTCTGGCACCATTCTTATTAAAACCTTTGGTTAGCGGAGTTCCTAATC
This sequence comes from uncultured Chitinophaga sp., assembly GCA_964581455.1. Classification (GTDB taxonomy): domain Bacteria; phylum Bacteroidota; class Bacteroidia; order Chitinophagales; family Chitinophagaceae; genus VBAS01. Next base: position 22,082 of record CAZOOT010000038.1, read on the forward strand.
CTGCAGATGTACATTTTACCTATGGAATGAATCTGAATGCCGGAAGTTTTCCAACAGGCACAGCCGTTAAAAAGAAGTAATAGTATAACCGGGTAGTAACTTTTTTTAAATAAAGGGCTATGAAGACACAAAAGAAGCGGTTGTAATAAACTCAACCGCTTCATTTAAACTTTAAATTTGTAAAAATGAAAAAACTTCTTACCATTTGTCTGATTTGTTTTTCAGTTTTATTATTTTCCTGTAAAAAAAATACACCTGATAATGCAAATGAAAGTCTGCCTACGGGGACTGAACTGGTAAAAGGAAATTTTGTTAATGGAGCACATCCTACCAGTGGCACTGTAAAAGTGATTCGCAATGCCAACAATGTAAACCTGTTGGTATTTGAAAATTTCAAAACAGATAATGGCCCCGATCTCTATGTCTGGCTATCACCATCTACAAGTGGCAATCCCTACCAGGAAATCGGTTTATTGAAAGCAGTGTCAGGAAATTTTTCTTATACATTAGACCCTTCCATCAATTTTACAACAAATAACAAGGTATTAATCTGGTGTAAAAGATTTACAGTTTTATTTGGACATGCTACAATTCAGTAAAAATTTACCAGCATAAATAAAATTTAATGTAACATTTATCCGGCGGCTCCATTCGGGTTGACGGTCAACAGGCACAATCCTTATCTTTGTCGGCTTATGGCCGAAGAAATAAAAAAAGAAGAGCACAGCCTGAATTTCCTGGAAGAAATTATTGAAGCTGACCTTGCTAGTGGTAAATACAAAAGCATTGTTACCCGTTTTCCCCCTGAACCAAATGGCTATTTACATATCGGCCATGCTTCAAGTATTTGCCTGAATTTTGGTCTTACCAAAAAGTATCCGGGTTATACCAATTTGCGTTTTGATGATACCAATCCGGTTACAGAAGAAATAGAATACGTGGACAGCATCAAAGAAGATATCCGGTGGCTGGGCTTTGAGTGGGAGAATGAATTTTATGCATCTGATTATTTTGATAAGCTTTATGAATTTGCAATTTTATTGATCAGGAAAGGATTGGCTTATGTGGACGATAGTACAAGTGAGGAGATGGCCGCTTTGAAAGGAACGCCAACAGAACCGGGAAAAAACAGCAAATACCGGCCAAGGAGTATTGAAGAAAATATTGAGTTATTTGAAAAAATGAAGGCAGGAGAATTTGAAGATGGATCAAGAACGCTCCGGGCCAAAATAGATATGGCTCATATCAATATGCTGATGCGGGATCCGATACTTTACCGTATAAAACATGCACATCATCACCGTACGGGGGATAAATGGTGTATTTATCCGATGTATGATTTTGCTCATGGCCAAAGCGATTCTATAGAAAAAGTAACGCATTCTATTTGTACCCTGGAATTTGTTCCGCACAGGGAATTGTATGACTGGCTGATTGAAAACCTGGAAATTTTTCCTTCGCATCAATATGAGTTTGCACGAAGAAATATTAATTATACTGTTACCAGCAAAAGAAAATTGCTGCAACTGGTGAATGAAAACTATGTGACCGGCTGGGACGATCCCCGAATGCCCACGATAAGCGGATTAAGAAGGCGGGGGTACACAGCAGAAAGTATCCGTGAGTTTTGCGACAGGATCGGTATTGCAAAAAGAGAAAATATTGTGGATGTTGGTTTGCTGGAGTTTTTTGTAAGGGAACACCTGAACCGGATTGCGTTGAGAAGGATGGTGGTTTTTGATCCGGTGAAAGTTGTTATCACGAATTACAAAAATTTACACGAATTATTCAAAAGCGAGAATAATCCTGAAGATCCGGATGCCGGTGAAAGAGATATTCCATTTTCAAATGAGATCTATATCGAACGGGATGATTTCATGGAAAATCCGCCAAAAAAATATTTTCGATTAGCTCCGGGGCAAATGGTGAGATTGAAAAGTGCATATATTATAAAATGCGAAGAAGCGGTAAAGGATGCCGGCGGAAAAATTACAGAAATCCGTTGCACTTATTTACCTGAAAGCAAAAGTGGAAGTGATACAAGTGGTATAAAAGTGAAAGGCACTTTGCATTGGGTAAATGCGGCTGATGCTTTGGAAGTGGAAGTGAGAGAATATGACCGGTTATTTAAAGTAGAAGATCCAACTGACGAGGAAGGTGATTTTAAAGAATATATAAATCCTGAAAGCCTGAAAGTAGTTAAAGGGTTTGCTGAACCAGCATTAAAAGCAGCAAGTTTAAATGACCGGTTCCAGTTTATCAGAAAGGGATATTATTGTCTGGATAGAGATTCATCCGCTGATAAATTAATTTTTAACCGGACAGTGACACTAAAAGATGGGTGGAAGAAAGATTAGGGAAACACTGTAGTTATTATTTTATTAAAATTAATGACATTTCAACTTTAATGTGTAAAAGCTAAGATT
>CAZOOT010000039.1:0-23867 GCA_964581455.1 uncultured Chitinophaga sp.
TACTGTCTGTACCGAAATTCAAATCACTTTTTTCATTTTTCTGTCCGGTCAGACCTCCATTGGGCAGGTAAGTAAAATAAACAGGAGAATAGTTCCATCCATTATTCTGTTCCGCATCTATTCCAAAGGATGACTTGAAAGAAAGCCCTTTTAATATCTGGTACTCTCCCCAAATAGTTCCTGTAATTCTGTCTCCATAGCTACGGCTATTTGTAGTTTCTAATGTGGCTATCGGGTTTCCTACATCACTCTTGTCTGTATTGCTATAACTACCATCAGTATTTTTTGGATTAAAAATTGGTGCCGCTATATAAGCTATTGTAAAAAGTCCGTAGGGTTTATTTTCTGATTTATAGTGAGAGAATGAAAGATTATTACCAATTTTAAATTTATTACTAAAAGTATAGTCATGATTTAACCGGGCAGTCAACCGCTGGTAATTATTTTCAAGAAGAATTCCGTTCTCATTCAGATAGCCACCTGAAATATAATACCGGTATTTGTTTTTACCTCCGCTCAAAGACAGGTTATGATTTTGAAAAACAGCAGGTCTAGTAATTGCATCATACCAGTTTGTTGACCCGGTAATATCTGAAGCAAGAATAACAGGTGCGGCGGCTGCTTCATTTGAATAAACTGCAAATAAATTTGGTCCGGCCATATCAACTTTATGATTCAAAATCCGTACACCGGCAAAGGCGTTATAGTTTATGGTGAATTTTGTTCTGCTGCCTGCCTTTGTAGTTATCAGTATTACACCATTCGCTGCTCTTGCTCCATAGATAGCTGTTGAAGAAGCATCCTTAAGCACATCCACAGAAACAATATCAGCAGAATTAATATTTCGGATATCATCTGTAATAATTCCATCTACAACATATAATGGATTTACCCCACCTAATATGGAACCCGTACCCCTTATTCTTACATTGGGTGCACTACCGGGAGCGCCGCTGTTTATTATCTGTACACCGGCAGCTTTTCCCTGTATGGCCTGTGCAGCAGTTAATGCCGGCAGATTTGCTATTTCACTTCCTTTAATACTTACTGATGCGCCGGTTACATCTCTTTTTCGTTGTGTCCCATATCCGATAACTATTACCTGGTCCAAAACCTTATTACTTAGCTTAAGCGTTACGCTTAAATTTGTTTTTCCTGCTACTCCCAATTCTGTATTCTCATAACCAACAAACGAAAAAATAAGTACCGCATTATCATCCGGTACAGTTATACTGAAATTGCCATTCATGTCTGTGGTAGTACCTGTATTGGAATTTTTCAATAGAACAGAGACTGCTGCAAGTGGTTCCCCCGATTCGCCTGTAACTTTCCCGGTTATTACCCGTTGGTTTATATTCGTAATAGTATTATTGGCTAAACCCTGTAATGAAAACAGGGTGAGTAAAATGCATACCAGTTTTACCAATAAAAATGAATTTGATGATTTTCTCTTTTGATAAAAAAATAATTTACGGGCAGCACTTTCCATATCAGTTTTGATTTACTAAAGAGTTGAAAAAAATAGAGGAGTGTTTGAATGTGGAGTAGGTTACTGCATCCTGATTTTCCTGCAACCAATCATACCTTTATTTATATCTATGACATTTTATAATTCCGGGTGATCAATTACATTAAAAGATGACCGGTTTAAATGTTAATCTTTATACTATCTGCAACTGCAGCATAATAATACTGGTAGCTTATTTAGTAAGATAAAGGTGAGGGAGTTCGTTCATTGAAGTGTTACACAATCATTGATTTAATTTACATCATTCATTGATTGATAGTTTTTATTGATCTCCTTATTCAGTTATCATGATTTTAAAAACCAGGGCTTGGTAGTTTCATCAGTAGTAAAAAACTGGATTAACAATTGTGCCACTTTCTGGCGGCCTGAAGTGGAAGGATGGGTTCCATCAGTTGCAAAATCAGAAACTAACCACTTCAATCCATCGCTTCTTGCAGCGTCGCCTTTTGCCCAAAGAGAAGGCCCCCATGATAACCACGGAGAAACCGGGCTTGCTCCTGAATATATAAGACCTGCATCGCCAGATATCTGATCGGCAATGAGACGCTTTACGCACCACCCCGTGTACCATGCAAAGGGTTCAGGATTCAGATTTGATGTAGCATAACCCGCATAAATACGGTCGGCGAGATAGCAGAGTTTTAAATTGGGAAATTTGTTTTTCAGCATTTGCATAACGGACCTGTATTTATTTTTCAATGCATCAGGATATGTTGCAAACGCTGTATCGGTTGGACCCGCTTCGGCTTCTTTAAACCAGATCACTTGCACCTGAGCTGCTGTAAGTCCTGAAGTATTCAATCTGTTCATCACAGTGGTCCAATATGAAGCCTGTGAATTATTGATGGCATTTATATCATTTCCACCCACGGCTCCATCTATCAAAACAAGTTTCGGATTTATATTGGTTAGTCCCAATGCCAAGGGAATAAAAGCCTGTGTTTCCTGTGTAGTATTTGACATTCCAATGGACATCCAAACTATTTTTCCATTTGCAGCATCGGTGTTCCCTGTATTGTTCAATGGTTGGATTGATTGCGCAATTGAAATACCTGCAGTATTGTGTGCTGCTGGACGGATATTTGATCCGTTGGGATAAAGCCCACCCTGGAATCCACGGAAAGAGCCGGTTCCAAAATCAATTAATGGTTTTGATACGGTGTAAATGAGATTACTGCCCGGATTATTCTGGCTGATATTTTTTTTGCAGGCTGAAAAACCAAAATATATAAAAGCCAAATAAATAAACAACAGGTATTTATTTTTCATAAAAAGGGTTTACCTATTAATAAGTTACAAAACAATGACCGGTATTTTATAGATATGTTTAAATGAAAGAATAATAAACTTCAGGATGATAATTGATTTATAGAGGAATAAAAATATTAAAGTCATTGGTTTTTTTTCTGAAGATCAGCGGCAGACAGTTTATTGTAACTAATCAAAAACAAGGAGCTTCAATACTACCTTATTTATTGGCTTTGGTATTCATTATTGTTGGCTTCGACAAGCTCAGCTAAAAGGGAACATCACGACATATTCAGCCATAGAGATGTAGCTGGCTGAGCCCTGAGCTTGTCGAAGGGTCGAAGCCAACGGGCAAAAGCAAAAAAGAACGTATAAACATAAAACTACCAGCAACAATAAGGCTTGGATAATTTTTCTAATGTTGGTTTCGACGAGTCTTACGTGTTGGCTTCGGCATTCATTATTGTTGGCTTCCGCAAGATCAGCCAACAGGGAACATCACCACATATTCAGCTATAGAGATGCTGCTGGCTGAGTTCTGAGCCCTGAGCTTGTAGAAGGGTCGAAGGGTCGAAACCAGCAGACAACAAGAACCCATCACTGATTTTTAGGAAACCAGGGAATCAATTTGGATGTTCTTTTCTTATAGGCTGCAAAGCCGGGATGGCTAGCATATTTTTTTTCCAACAAAGGAATTCCGGATACAAAAACCAACAGAAAACTGATGAGGGCCGGACTGATGCTGAAGAATAAACTATACGGAGACGGAATCGTGATGATAAAAATTCCAACCCACATCATGATCTCTCCGAAATAATTGGGATGCCTGGAATATTTCCACAAACCTGATTGTAAGATCTCATCTTTACTTTTTCTTTTGCTGGTAAATATTTTTAATTGGTAATCCCCTACTGCCTGGAAATAAAATCCGATTACCCAACATACAATGCCTGTCGATGTAAGGAAACTCCAATTTAATGCCGGCCGGTAAGCAGCATTTATAACAGGCGAAATGATGATCAGTAAAATGAATCCCTGCAACAAATACACCTGGAGATAGGATCGAATGTAAAATGAATTGCTCCAGGCTTCCCTCCAGACCTTGTAGCGGAAATCTTCTTTTTTGTTTTTGTTCCGGAGATAGATATGAATACTCAGTCGAAGGCCCCAAAGAACAATGAGGATATACACCAAATTCATAACCGGATTTTTTTCCTGTGTCAGGAAAAGGAATCCGCAAATAAGGATATAGCCAATGCCCCAGGCAATATCAGCTACATCATTTCTTTTTACAAAAATGGAAATGATAAACCATAGGGTTACATAGAAAAAAATGATAACAAAACAATAAAGAAATACAGCTAACATCAGCGAACCCATTTAAAAATTAAAAAGCCCGCTGTACTCACCAGGCTGGTTAATACCATGCCCCAGATGATATCAATATAGACAATTCTGACAGGCCAGTTTTTCAGCGTAGCTAAATTGGTCAGGTCATAAGTGGCATAGGTAATGAGACCAAAAAGGATACCGTTTAAAAAAGCCAGTGAAAGTTTTTCTTTTTCCAATGCCGGGAAAACACAGAAATAAAGGATACCGGCAATAAAGAGAAGGTAAAAAATAATAGCTGCAGCCCAATTCACTTTTTCTGCAAGCAGAAAACCCAGTTGCTTTTGATAAAAATTTTTTGCCAGTACTCCCAGCCAGACCATATCAATCGTTAAGAATACGATTGCTGTCAGCAGATAACTAAATAATAATTTTGATACAGACATAAAAAAAATAATTACTGAAAGTAATGATAATTTTTTCTTTAGAATTTATTTACAGAAGGCTATGGGCTGCGGGCTGTTTTAAATATTGGCTGTGACAAGGTTACTATTGTTGGCTTCAACCCTTCGGCAAGTTCAAGACTCAGCCAACAGGAAACATCACGACATATTCAGCTAATGCAACCAGCTTGCCGAAAACAGCGGAAAAATGTAGAAACTTAGTGCTTATTATTAAACTGCAAGTAACAGCGATATTTCCGGATCTTATTCAGCCACTTCAAACGTTTTCAACAGTCCTTTGCTAAGCGCATTGGGTACTTCTGAAATGAAAGCATACTTACCGGGAGAAAGATCAGCTGTGAAATAACCGGTACTTCCTGCCGGCATGTCATTCACACCCCCCAAAAATATTATTCCCTTTGGTTGCGGACTTATCAGTCCTTTCGGGTCGGCCCAGTTCATCCATTTTTCCAATTCTTCCAGGTTATGACCCTCCTCCAGTTTTACAAGGTTAACATCATGACCAACAAAATTTTCATGTGCCATCTGATCTTTGTAAAAAACTGAAAAAACGTTTTTGCCTTTACTGATTTTATCCGGGAAACTGATTCCTTCATTTCCGGAAATGCTGATAACAGCATCTGGCTTCGGTGGCTGGTTACCAGATGCAGCATCGGTAACTCTGAATGCTTTGGTCATTCCCATGCTGGCATGAAACATGCCGTTTGCCATTTTAACATAACACTCCATTACATAATATCCCGGGTCCAGTTTCAGGGTGGTCAAACTAGATTTTCCCGGAGAAACCAGCCCACTACCGCCGGTAAATACGATGTCAGAATACCAGGCAGGCAATTTTCCAAATTCAGCCATCGCATCATCCATTTTGCCTTCATTGATCAGGTCCATGCCTTTCTGAAAAACAGGGATGACTTCTTTTTTACCATCATCTATTGTTTTTCCTTCTGGATATTTATCCAGTAAAAAGAAATGAGCTTCCTTTGAATTATTATTATAATGAAATTGGTTCCAGCCGGAACTTATTTCATCCGCCATCTGGAAGTCCATTAAAGTGGTTGTCACTTCAATATTTTTTATTTTTTCATTTTCACTGTTACAGGCTTGTATTATAAAAGCAAGAAATAAAACCATAGATAGATTCAGAAAATTTAAATACTTAATATTTGAAACTGAACAATTCTTTCTCATGATTTAAAATTTTAAGTTAATAAATTGATTATTTACCGAAGCACAGAAACAGAAAGACTGATGTGAATAAAAAAAAGGAAAATATAATTCACGGAAGATTTAAGATACAAAAAAATATTCAATGATTAAAAGCGGTAAAGTTATTAACAGGTACAACACTTTTAAAAATGAATCATATTCTTTTTAAAAAAGTACTGCGGCCTTATTTTTTGTACTGGCTAAAAATTTTATAATGACTTAATTTAAAAAAATATAAATTAAATTTTGTATAAGTTCATTTCTAATTCTATAAAGCATGTTCTTGTTGGTCGCTCCTAAGGAGTCCTTTGATAATTTTACTATTGTTGGCTTTCGCCCTTCGACAAGCTCAGGGCTCAGCCAACAGGGAACATCACGACGTATTCAGCCTTAGAGATGTAACTGGCTGAGCTCCTCGAAGCCAGCGGGCAATCAACAGCATCCCAACAACAACAACGGGGTTTATAGTACAATACTGCTAGCGAGAAAAATGTGAAAAATGCAACTTCTTTAAATAATTATGTAACAGATACTATTTAAATAAAATGACCTTTAAGAAATAAACAGAACAACGAAGTATAAATAATTTTTTGGCATATTCTGACAAGAAAAAATCAGTTTATGAATTGGACAATATTAATTTTATTGGGTATAGCAGCTATTGCTTTAATCAGTTTTCTGGTAATACGGAATCAAAAAGATAAAAAAGAACTTGTAAAGAAACTCAATGAAGATTACCATAAAACAAAAGATGAAGAAGGAGAATCAGAAATTGTATGATTTAAAGGATCTGTTTTTCAGTCTGCCTGGCAGAATCATATAATACTAACTTATCAACACATCGGGAGTTACTATTAGCAAACTATACACAGTAATCCACTTACAAAAACCTACCAACAATAACCAGGTAAAGCGAATGTATCACACTAAAAACAAAAAAAATGGAAACAAAGAATACAACAATGAAGACGCTTTCAGCCGAGGTGAACAGATTGCAGAAAGCAGGATATAGTTCTGAGATCATTCCTGATGAATTAAAGGATCTGAATCCGCTGGAATGGATGATCAATGAGATTTGCAGGTTTGAGGGCTTGTCGGATCCCGCAGATAATGCAGTGCTTTATGCATTAACCTCCAACGATGGGAAAAGAAAGTCCCTGATCATAAATTCATTTGGATATGACAGTAGTGAGAAGTTTGACACATTCATCAAAAAAGTGCCCGAGGCAAAGGATATCATTCATTCCTGACCGGACAGGATGCGACCTTGTTTTTAAATTCTTAAAACCTGCATCATGGAATCTCACATTGTAAAAATATCCAGCATTGAAAAGTTAACACATGATGTACTTAAAATTATAGTGGATAAACCTTCCGGCTATACATTTACTCCGGGGCAGGCCACAGAAGTAAGTATTAACGAAGTAACCTGGAAGGAAGAAAAACGGCCCTTTACTTTTACCTCTTTACCAGACGATCCATCCCTTGAGTTTACCATAAAAACATATCCTTCCCATGCAAGTGTTACTAACCGGCTATTAGCATTGAAGCAGAATGACGAACTCATCATACGTGATGTGTGGGGAGCCATCACCTACCAGGGTGAAGGGCTGTTCATTGCCGGCGGAGCAGGAGTAACTCCCTTTATTGCTATCCTGCGGCAAATGCACGGTATGAAACAGATTGGTAACAATAAACTGATTTTTGCCAATAAGACGAAAGCAGATATCATTCACAAAGAAGAATTTGAAAAAATACTTGGAAGCAACTTCATTAATATATTATCTGATGAGCAGGCTCCCGGTTATGCCAGCGGAATGATAACAGAAAAATTCCTTAAAGAACATATCGCCGATGTTGACAAAAAATTTTATTTATGCGGCCCGCCACCAATGATAGAAGCAGTGCAAGGTTTTTTAGTAACCCTGGGTGTACATGATAATGCAGTTGTGATGGAGATTTAGTTTACCATGGCACAGGTGTTCAGGCAGCTGTAGTAAATATCCCTGTGGAAAAAAATAATTGATTTTTTTCATAGAAATCAGCCGCAAAAAGCAACCTGCCAACAACAACCGGGCACGGACAATACAAAAAAAGCCGGCCAACTTAATGACCAGCTTTTTACTTATTATATCTGTTCGATCACTTTGGTATAAGACTGTTGATATCAAAATAATCAGAATACACAACAATTTTACCATCGTCATTTAAGGCAATAAGGCTGTAATATTTTATGCCTACACTTTGTTTGGTTTTCGATTCAATACCTGTCCATGTACCATAGGAACGAATATTTACAGGAGAGCTGGAAGCAGTTTCCTTCGGAAAAACTGAGCCGGCATAGTAGCTGCCTGCCGTAGTATCAGGTCTTACAAGGCCTTCGGTATAAGTTATATTTTCATAGTTATCATGATAGGATTTCAGCGCTGCTAACAATTCTGTCTTACCCCGCCATTTGTTTTCGTTGAAATAAGGTGGACTCCATTTAAGTGTATCCGCAAAAAGATTTGACAGTGCAGTAAGGTCCTCCGCACTATGGGCTTTGTAGAAGGAACGTACAACCTCTACTTTTTTATCAAAAGCAGCATAGTCAGGAACTTCAGCTGTTTCTGTTTTTGGCGCTTCCTGACAGGAAACAAGGAATAACGTGCTAAGTACAAAAAGACTTAATAGTTGATTTCTCATTTTGTTTTAATTTAAACAGTTAATAATTAATCAATCTCCAGAAATATACGTTTTATTTCAATAATAACGGATTTCCGCTGCTCTAATGAGTTGTCTCTAACAAATTTCCATTTATTAATTTATTGAAAAGATTTTTCAGCTTTTGCAAAACAGATCCTGAGTTGCTCCGAAGGTCCAAAGGACTCTTTCAGAGAATTTCTTTGAAACAAACTAAAAACAAGGTTTGAAGATTATTTTTTTTATCGAACACTACTTACTGCGGAGGAATAACAATCTTTCCGCTTAAACTATCTACAACAACCGGGTAGAAAATTTAATTTATATTACGGCACACTAAAAAATTATTGTTAATGGCTACTATACTTAATATACAAAACCTTGGTAAAACTTATCAGAGTGCAGGCCGTACGTTGACGGTGCTGGAGAATATTAGTTTTTCCGTAGAAGCTGGATCTACAATGGCCATTGTAGGTCCATCAGGCAGTGGCAAAACAACTTTACTGGGATTGGCTGCCGGCCTGGATCGTTCAAGCACAGGTACAGTGGAATTAAATAAAATAAAATTGGATCAGTTGAATGAAGACCAGCGGGCCAGTATAAGAAATCAGCATGTGGGTTTTATTTTTCAAAACTTCCAGTTGCTGCCTACCCTTACAGCCCTTGAAAATATTATGGTGCCGTTGGAATTGCGCAGGGAAAAAAACATAAAGCCAAGAGCAGTTGATCTGCTACACAAAGTGGGTCTTACTGACCGGGGGCATCACTACCCTGCACAGTTAAGCGGTGGTGAACAACAAAGAGTATCAATGGCAAGGGCCTTTATCAATAAACCTCAGATTTTGTTTACAGATGAACCTACCGGTAACCTTGATGCTGAAACAAGCAGGGGAATCATTGAACTGATCTTTAACCTGAATAAAGAAGCCGGTACTACCCTGATTATGGTAACACATGATACAGACCTGGCAAATAAAACGGGTCGCATCATCAAACTGAAAGGGGGCAGGATAGTTTCTGATGAGGCTACAAATAATCAATAATTATTGATTACAGCATGTCTGTGATTAAAAAAGAGACTCGAATATTAATATGGAAGAAAGATGAATCAAAACAAATTTAATTTTCCCTGGCTATTGAAAATGGCGTGGCGTGACAGCAGGCGAAACCGTTCACGGTTATTATTGTTTGTATCATCTATTATACTTGGTATTGCTGCTATGGTTGCCATTTATTCTTTGGGTGATAATATGAGCTACGAAATAGACAGGCAGGCGGCGAGCCTGTTGGGTGCCGACCTGGAGATCAGCAGCAACAAACAAGTAAGTCCGGCTATAGAGAAAATGGCTGATTCGCTGGGTGACAGAAGATCGGAGCAACAGAGTTTTACTTCCATGATCTATTTTCCCAAAAATGAAGGAACACGTCTGGTGCAGGTCCGTGCATTGAACGGGGAGTTTCCTTATTATGGTGAGCTGGAGACCCTGCCTGCATCAGCAGGAAGAACTTTTAGAAATGGTCAGGCCGCATTGGTTGATCAAACAGTGATGTTACAGTTTAATGCAAAGGTTGGTGACACGGTGAAGATTGGTAATCTAAGTTTTGAGATTGCAGGTACTTTACTGAGTGCTCCCGGGCAAACCGGCCTGTCCGCATCAGTAGCACCGGTTGTTTATATGCCCCTTCAATTTCTTGAACAAACGGGCCTGTCGCAAAAAGGAAGCAGGATCAATTACAGGTTTTACTTCAAGTTCGGCAAGGGAGTAAATATGGAAAAATTGATGGAAAGACTTGAGCCCCGGTTGGAAAAGGAACGTCTGAACTATGATACAGTTGAAAGTCAGAAAGAAGATACAACCAGGTCCCTGGAAGATCTGACGCAGTTTCTTGCACTGATCAGCTTTATTGCCTTACTGCTTGGCTGTATAGGTGTAGCAAGTGCCATTCATATTTACGTAAGGGAAAAAATAAATTCGGTAGCTATATTACGTTGTTTGGGTGCAAGGGGCAGCCAGGCATTTCTTATTTACCTGATACAGATTGTTGTCATAGGATTTATTGGTTCCCTGGCAGGTGCAGCTTTAGGAACGGTCATCCAGCAGGCTTTACCCATTGCACTGAAAGATTTTTTACCCGTAGTGATTGATCCGCAGCTTTCGTGGAAAGCAATTGGCCAGGGTTTGTTATTAGGTATTGTAATCTCTTTTCTTTTTGCCTTATTGCCGCTGATATCCATACGCAATGTTTCGCCGCTGAATACACTGCGTTTATCATTTCAATCGCTCAGTTTATTTAAAGATCCGGTGAAGTGGCTGGTATATGCGGCTATCCTGATCTTTATTTTTGGTTTTAGTTATCTCCAGTTAACCAGTGTGCAACAGGCTGTTTTTTTCACACTTGGAGTTTTAATAGCTTTTTTAATATTGGTTGGCATAGCAGCACTATTGATGTGGGCCGTCCGGCGTTTCTTTCCGGAATCAGGGAGTTATTTGTGGCGGCAGGGTTTGGCAAATTTATTCAGACCCAATAATCAAACAACCATATTAATTGTTGCCATTGGTCTGGGTACTGCATTTATCTGCACCTTGTTTTCTATTCAGTCTATTTTGCTCAACCGTGTGCTGCTTTCTGCCAGCGGCAACCAGTCCAATACTATTTTATTTGATATACAGCCCTTACAAAAAGATAGTGTGATCGCATTGACAAGAGAACAGGGCTTATCGATAGATGACACTGTACCTATTGTGAACATGCGGCTGGAAAAAGTAAATAATATCACAGTGGAAATGCTGGAGAAAGACAGCACAATTAAAATGCGTGATTGGATATTTGACCGGGAGTACCGTGTAACCTTTCGTGACTCACTAACCAGTTCCGAAAAAATAACCAAAGGAAAATGGTTTGGTGAAGTGGATAAATCTTCAGGCACTATATTTATTTCAATAGAAGAACGGTATGCAAAAAATAGCAGTATTGAAATTGGGGATCCCATGATTTTTAATGTGCAGGGTTTTGTTATATCTACTATTGTTGGCAGTTTTCGTGAGGTTGACTGGAACCGGATACAAACAAATTTCCTGGTTGTTTTTCCTACCGGTGTTTTGGAAGATGCACCGCAGTTTCATGTATTGCTTACCCGTATTCCGGATAAGGAAACCTCAGCCCGGTTCCAGCAATTAATGGTGAAGCAGTTTCCGAATGTCTCTATTATAGATCTGAGTTTGGTGCTGAGTATAGTAGATAAACTACTGGATAAGGTTGGTTTTGTTATTCGCTTCATGGCTGCCTTCAGCATATTTACCGGTCTTATTGTATTAATAGCCTCCGTGCTTATCAGTAAATACCAGCGGATACAGGAGAGTGTGCTGTTGCGTACATTGGGTGCAAGCCGTAAACAAATCTTTTATATCACAGCGCTGGAATATTTTTTCTTAGGAGCTTTTGCTGCAGCTACTGGTATTGTTTTGTCATTGGGTGTAAGCTGGATGCTGGCAAGGTATATTTTTGAAACAACATTTACTTTGCAATGGCTGCCCCTGCTTATCGTGTTTATTAGTATATGCCTGCTTACGGTATTCATTGGATTGTTCAACAGCCGTGCAGTAGTAAGACGACCACCACTGGAAATTTTGAGAGAAGAAGTGTAAAGAGAAATAAAAAGTAAAAAGTAAAAAAAAGATTGAAATCAAAAACACCTATTTTATAGATGGAGTTTAAATGGAGATTGGATTTTTTTTGATTCTGATTTTTTACTTTTTGTTTTTAAATTTTTATTTTTTACTTTTTAATTTTTGAAATTTAGCCCTCCAATAACTTCTCCAAATGCCGCCAGATATTTTCAGCAACTATAATATGCCCTTCAGCAGTTGGATGAATGCCATCTTCCTGGTTCAGGTGTGCTTCACCGCCAACTCCCTCTAAAATGAAAGGAACAAGCGTCATTGAATTTTTGGCGGCCAGTTCAGTATAAATATTCCGGAACTCAGTGGAATATTTTTGTCCCATATTGGGCGGTACCTGCATGCCGGCAAAAATTAATTTCACTGCCGGGTGTTTTGATTTTACTTTATCAATAATCGATTGAAGGTTTTTTCTGGTTTCGGAAAGCGGAATGCCCCGCAACCCGTCATTGGCACCCAATTCAAGAATAAATATATCTACCGGTTGTCGCAGTATCCAATCAATACGGGTATTGCCACCGGAAGAAGTTTCACCGCTAACGCCTGCATTCACCACCTGGTAAGGAAGACCCAGCGAATCGATTTTTTTTTGAATGATGGCCGGAAAAGCCTGCGAAGGACTTAAGCCATAACCCGCCGTAAGGCTATTGCCAAAAAAAACAATTGTATTCTTTTTTGCAACGGTGACACTATCCTTTACCATATTATTTTCATTACCATCCATAGCTTTTTTATTATCGCTGCAGCCGGCAAGCAGTGTCATCAGGCCCGCAATAATTATTAATCCTTTCTTCATATTTCGTTGACTTAAGAATGAGTGATCGCTTTTCACTAGCAAATTAAATGGCATATACAGGAATACAAATATATATCAACATAATAAGAGGCATTGGCTTGAGCATAGTTCCTAACGGAACAAAAATTATTTTTTCATTATATCATGAAACGATTGGTTTGTGTTTATCCTGCTACTGGCGGGGAGATCAAAAGCAACCATGAGCATGAACACTCCTACTTATACAACCATCAACAACTCCGGACAAAGTTTGAAGATTATTTTATTCACCGAATACTACGGACAGACGAGAGCTGATTGCTGTTTTGTTTTTAAATAAAAAATTTCCTTTTCAGCCAGCATTCAAATAATGGATCATTCAGGCTGATTTGTTTTCCGGAAATATCAATAAGTTCTTTATTTTCCAAAGCCGTTTTTATTCGGGATACATTGGCCGAAGTGCCGAGTTTATATTTATGCAGAGTATCCGATGAAGATAATTGCTCTGCTTTATCTGTTATAGCCTTTAAAAATCCCAGCTGCGGATTACTGAGCTGATCCACTTCTTTCTGGTACAGAATACTGTAATGGTCCAGCAATTCTTCCAGTGTTTCTTCAATAACAGCATCTTCGCATTTTTTTACCGTTCGAAGCCATACTGCCAGTGACAGTTGCTGTACAAAATAGGAGTGATTGTCCATTAATGCTGCAATCCTTGCTGCCTGTTTATCCGAAATCATTTTACCCGTATCAGAAAACCTGCCGGAAATAAAAGTTATCCAGTAGTCTTCCGGAATTTTACCGAGAAAAAGAATTTCACCGAATTTATAAAAAGGCATGGAGGGTCTTGTAAAAAATTCCATCAGCAAGTGACGTTTGCTTCCATAAAGACAATAGCTGGTTCGGGAATGTTTTTGCCAGTGAGCCCTTAGTTTTTTCTGTAGGACCAGGGGTTCATCAAAAAAACTAATGTTCTGAAATTCATCCAGGCAAATGATGATCTCTTTTTTCTTTACTTTACTGATGGCTTCAGGAAGGTTGAGTATTTCGGAAGGATTTTTCTTTAATTCTTTCCAGTCGAAGCCAATACTAAACTCATTTACCTGATCAGGACTAAGACTTAGTTTGGGCACCAGTTGTTTGAAGAAGAGTTTGACGTTCCGGATGCCTTCCTCCCAACTACTGCTGGTAGCCCGAATCACTTCTCTTGAAAACACTTCATAGAATTCATGTTCAGACCGGACATTAAACAGATCAATAAAACAAAATATCTTTCCGGGATTCTTTTTTCTGAATTTATCTGAGGCATGCTGCACCAATGAAGACTTACCCCACCGCCGGGGAGAAATGATCATACTGTTGGTTTTGGCAGCCCACTGCTTCATCAGCCATTCTGTTTCTTTTTCCCGATCAGTAAACTCCTTGCCACTTACTATTTTACCAAAGCTGAATGGAGTATCCATTTTTTTTAAAGGTAAATGTAGCTAACAAAGCTGTAACTAACAAATTTGTAACTAACATACTTGTTAGTTGTTAAAAGATGTTCTGAAAAAAAAGCCGAATGGCGGCCTAAAGCATCGTCATTCATTATTGTTGGCTTCGACAAGCTCAGCCAACAGGGAACATCACGACATTTTCAACTATCATTATGCAGCTGGCTGAGCCCTGAGCTTGTCGAAGGGTCGAAGGGGTCGAAGTGTCGAAACTAGCTTAATTATTTTTTCAACTTCTTCTTATAGTTCTTTGATAATTCCGGAAGTTTTTGTTGTTTACTTTTTATCAAGGCTTCTTTTTTTTCTCTTCGCCAGCCCTGCACCTGCTTTTCCCTGTAAAAAGCATCTTCTACCCTTTCAAACTCTTCTGAGTAAACCAATGTAACCGGCAATCTTTTTTTTGTGTAGTTGGCTCCTTCGCCATTTTGATGTTGTTGTATTCGTAATTCCAGGTTATTGGTGCTGCCTGTGTAGTAAGTTCCATCGCTGCAAAGTAGTATGTACATCCAGCCTTTCATGTTTTGTTTTGTTGGTTTTTGGGCTGTTGTCTGAGCTTGCCGAAGACAACAAAGACAAATTTACTATTGTTGGCTTCGGCATGCATTATTGTTGGCTTCGACAAGCTCAGCCAACAACGAACATCACTACATATTCAGCAATAGAGATGCAGCTGGCTGAGCTCTGAGCTTGTCGAAGGGGCGAAACCAGCGGGCCAAAAGCCAAAAAAATGCAACAACAACAGGGGCGACCAACAGCAACCAACGACACTCCCACTGCATCCTACCAACAGCAACCAACAGCGACACTCCCACTGCATCCTACCAATAACAATGGCGTCTGCTATCATTAATATTTTATTTGGAGAGGCTGCGGGCAAGACCCCGGGCGGACGGAACCCGCACAGAGATGATCATTCATTTATTTACAGGCTTCATGGAAACAATATTATCTACTACAAACGGACTATATCCCCTCCAGGGAAGAGCTCCTTTATATTCTTTATAATGCAGGTCAAAATAATTACCGCTGTTATTCATCAGTATATTGGCAATACTATCATTCACTACTGAAAATTCAAATTCATAAGACTGAATAGTACCGGCTGTCTTTGAACGAAACCCTGATTGTATCAACTTGCCTTCATAGGTTTTAAAAATATTCCCTTTTTTCACTACATAATTCAACTCTCCCGATTTTACTCCTTCGCCAAATACAAAATAATATTTCCACCAAAAAATAATAATGAGTGTAAGAATAAATATGATACCTATCCATTTCAGTATCTTCTTAACTCCGCTTTTCTTTGTTGGTTGAATATCCGCCATTCGTTGTTTTTGAAAATGTGATTTGAGTACGAATGTACTGAAGAAAACTTACCAGCCAAATGAGTTTGGGTTGCTTAAACATCGGGGTCGGCGGAGCCAGAACCCGGGCGGACGGAACAACGCTTATTTTCTTTTGTTAAATTTCATTATTGAATAGATTTTTCAGCTTTTACAAGGCTATTGCGGATAGGAATAATATAAATGATTTCAACAATAGTGTAACAGTTATACAGGCAAACCAACTCAAATTTGTATTTAGTATTAAGAAGACATTTTTTAAGAAACAAAAAATTATATTATGTTACGCTGGGCAGTCATTTTTATTATTATTGCAATTATTGCAGGAGTATTTGGTTTTGGTGGCATTGCCGCTGGATCAGCGGGTATTGCAAAAATTCTGTTTTTTATTTTCCTGGTCTTGTTTCTGATCACATTCATTTCCGGACGCAGAAGGAGAGTTTAAAAGATGCTGAAACTTCATTCTTTACTATCATAAACAAATTTTTTCCTACCACTTAAAAGCAGATTATGAAAAAAATTATTATACAATCAGGTTTTCTTTTAATGGTCACTTTTTTTTCACTTCAATCCTGGGCACAGGATAAAGTTGTAGATGTGAATATTACTACCGGAAAAAATAATCCTGAGTGGTATCAGCAACCATGGGTCTGGATAGCTGGAGGAGCTGTGTTTATTCTTTTACTGGTGGCTATTGCCAAGGGAGGCAGGAAAAAAGAATAACAGGACGGGAATAAACTCTGACCAACAAGCTAATTTTAAAAGCTTTTTCTTTTTTTACTCAATTGTACCTTCTCTAACTGGATAATTTCTTTTTCAACCATGTAATTTACAAGAGCAGCATATACAGATGATTTCAGTTCATCTGCAGAAGAAAATTTTTTTCTGATCAAAACGGCCTGTGCTTTTTGAATGAGCTGTTGTTCTTTTATATGTCTTTCTTTTTCCGGATGAGCCGTTAAAAAAACAAGCCGGGTTTTATGCAATATTGAAGCATGATCAAATTCAAGTTCGGTGGGTGATATACCTTCTTTGTTTTCGGATCCGTAATCCTTTCCCATTATTCCGAGGTAAATATCACAGAGCTCCACTTCACGCAGGTAAAGATGATCCGCTTTTTGATCCTGTGCAGGTAATAATTCAAAAAGAAAAGGTTCAAAAAATTTTCCAAGCAATGCATCGGCAAGAATATAATCATGTAACGCCTTTCGTTCTTCTGCAAACTCGGCCTGCACACTGCTGATAAATATTTTTTTCTTCGCCATACTATGCTGCTAATATTTTTTTTTCTAATTCAATCATTTCTTCAGCTTCCTCTTTGCTGAATAATCCAGGAATGACCTTGGTCCTGTGTTCTGATTTCGAGAATAAGTTGTGTACTATTTACTATCCGAAAATAAGCAAAGCTGAATAGAATTGTTGCAGTACAAGTGAGTGACACAACGGAAGCTTAATCAAGGCCCAAAAGCCGGCTAAATCAAACTCAATTTCTCTATTCCCAAATTTCTGATTTCCCTCTCAACCCCTATCTTTGCCCGCCCCTGCCAGAAGTCTGCCGGGGTTAATTTTTGACAAAGAAAATACACTCATGGACTATTTGATTTATCTCGTTCCCGCAATGGGCATTATTGGTCTTTTATACACCCTTGTAAAGTTTAAATGGGTTTCCAGGCAGGATGCCGGAAATGAACGTATGCAGGAGATCAGTAAATATATTGCTGATGGCGCCATGGCTTTTCTGAAAGCCGAATGGAAAATTCTCGGATACTTTGTAGTAGTGGTGGGCATTTTGCTGGCTGTAATGGCCAGTACCAATCCGCATGGTCACTGGCTGATAGCCGGGGCATTTGTAGTGGGTGCTGTTTTCAGCGCTACGGCCGGGTATATCGGTATGAAAGTGGCCACCAAGGCCAATGTTCGTACCGCACAGGCGGCCCGTACCAGTTTAAGCAAGGCATTGGCGGTTTCTTTTACAGGAGGATCAGTAATGGGTCTGGGTGTGGCCGGTTTGGCCGTGCTTGGCCTGGGTGGTTTATTTATTATACTTAAAATGTATTTTGTTCCGGATGGCGCATCGGTGAACAGTGCTGAAATGCTGAGAGCGGTGGAAGTGCTGACCGGTTTTTCTTTAGGTGCAGAATCTATTGCCCTTTTTGCCCGTGTGGGCGGAGGTATTTATACAAAGGCCGCTGATGTGGGTGCCGACCTGGTGGGTAAGGTAGAAGCGGGTATTCCTGAAGATGATCCACGTAATCCTGCAACCATTGCGGATAATGTAGGAGATAATGTGGGCGACGTAGCAGGTATGGGTGCCGATCTTTTCGGTTCTTATGTGGCTACCGTTCTGGCAACAATTGTATTGGGTCAGCAAACCGTAGTAACAGGTGATGATGGATTGGGTGGCATGTCTCCTATCCTGCTGCCGATGTTGCTGGCGGGTGTGGGTATTTTATTTTCTATAGTAGGTACCTGGTTTGTTCGTGTAAGCGATGCAGCCGGTATCAATACAGATAATGTGCAGAAGGCGCTGAACATGGGTAACTGGGGTTCCATTATTCTTACGGCCATTGCTTCTGTTGGATTGGTGTACTGGATACTTCCTGAAACCATGTCGCTTCGTGGTCATGAATTTTCCAACTGGGGAGTACTGGGTGCTATTGCTGTGGGCCTGGTGGTTGGTACGCTGATGAGCATTATTACAGAATATTATACTGCCATGGGCAAGCGTCCGGTAAAAAGTATTATCAGGCAGTCCGTAACCGGGCATGCTACAAATATTATTGGTGGTCTTGCAGTGGGAATGGAATCAACTTTTCTGCCGATACTTGTTTTAGCAGGTGGTATCTGGGGTTCTTATATCTGTGCCGGATTATATGGTGTAGCCATTGCTGCTGCCGGTATGATGGCAACTACGGCCATGCAGCTGGCAATTGATGCCTTCGGTCCTATTGCAGATAACGCCGGTGGAATAGCGGAAATGAGTGAGTTACCAAAAGAAGTTCGTGAAAAAACTGATGTGCTGGATGCAGTGGGTAATACAACGGCTGCTGCCGGAAAAGGATTTGCGATTGCCTCTGCTGCCTTAACAGCACTGGCATTGTTTGCAGCCTTTGTAGGTGTAGCGGGCATTGATGGTATAGATATATATAAAGCAGAAGTGCTTGCCTCCTTATTTGTGGGTGCCATGATCCCTTTCATCTTTTCTTCTCTTGCCATCCGTGCAGTGGGCGAAGCAGCCATGGCCATGGTGGAAGAAGTGAGAAGACAGTTCAAAACCATTCCGGGTATTATGGAAGGAACGGGAAAACCTGAGTATGAAAAATGTGTGGCCATCTCTACGGAAGCTTCTATCAAGAAGATGATGTTGCCGGGTGCCATTACCATTATTTCTCCATTGGTAATTGGTTTTACACCGGGTCTTGGTGCAGAAGCATTGGGTGGTTTTCTGGCCGGTGCTACGGTGAGTGGTGTGTTGATGGGTATGTTTCAAAACAATGCCGGTGGTGCGTGGGATAATGCAAAAAAGAGTTTTGAAAAGGGTGTGGAGATAAATGGTGAGATGTATTATAAAAAATCAGAACCGCATAAAGCATCAGTTACGGGTGATACGGTGGGTGATCCTTTTAAAGATACTTCGGGTCCATCCATGAATATCCTGATCAAGCTGATGTCGATCGTTTCGCTGGTAATTGCTCCTACCCTTGCACAGATGAGCGGACATACGGCTAATGCTGTAGAGGGACATAAAATAGAGATGACAGTTACTTCAGATAACGGTGAGGATAATAAATTAATAACCGCATTGAAAGAAGACGGATTGATACAGGATGGGAATTATACAATCGAATTAAGCGGTGATTCACTTTTAATAAATAATATATTACAACCGATTGAAATATTGGAAAAGTATCGTATTCTTGTGGGGAGCAATCAAAAGCTCAAGATAGTTAGTGAAAATGTTTTAAAATAAATAAAGAGTCTAATCAAGGAACCATTCCTAAATGTCCTGCTGTTTCTACAGCGGGACATCTTTTTTTATAAATGTTTCCGGGCCCAGGTAACTTTTTTCCCTCCTCCCCGTCCTATGGTTAATGCATGTTAAAAAAACCTAAATAATCTTTAGAAAAATTGTCCATACGAAATAAGTCGTATATTCGATGTACAAAAGCAATAACTCATGGCAAAAACCAGGTACATAAAACCAACAGAAAGCGAACTGGAAATTCTGCAGGTGCTTTGGTCAAAAGGACTGGCTACAGTTCGTGAAGTGCATGAAGAACTTTCAAAATTTAAGGATGCAGGCTATACCACTACCCTGAAGCTGATGCAGATCATGAATGAAAAAGGACTGGTGAAAAGAGATGACAGTATGCGTACCCATGTGTACCAGTCAGCCGTGAATAAAGAGTTTACGCAAAAACATATTTTATCGAAAATGATTGATTCACTTTTTGGTGGTTCATCTACCCAACTGGTGATTCAGGCTCTTGGCGAGCATAAAGCCACCGTGGAGGAATTGGAAAAGATCCAGGTGATTCTGGATAAACTCAAAACCAGATAGACATGCCGGCACTCAGCCAGCTTAATTTTCTTCAGTCACTTGGATGGGCATTAATTAATAGCCTGTGGCAAATGGCCCTGCTCTGGATCATTTATAAACTTATTCTTTCTATCCGTACCGGGCTAAAAGCCGGGCATAAAACAACCCTTGCCGGTTTTTTTGTTATTGGCGGGTTTGCCTGGTTTCTCTTCACTTTTATTTCTACTTTATTTTTTGCTGCACCCGGTGATCTTTATAATAACTGGATCGGGTTGTTCAATGAAAATAACCAGAGCATTTATTTGGGAAAAATACTTTCCATTTTAACTGCCGCATACCTGATCATGCTTGTGGTACCTGTCTGGAATTTTATTTTTAATTATCATTATGTACAAAAAATCCGAACCAGGGGATTGCATAAAATAGATGCAACTTTAAAAATATTTACCAGGAACACTGCTGAAAACCTGGGCATCCTCAGTAAAGTGCAGATCTGGGTATCTGACATGGTGTATACACCGGTGACCATTGGTTTTTTAAAACCTGTTATACTGATACCAGTTGCTGCCATCAATCAACTTACAACACAGCAGGTAGAAGCGATCATCCTGCATGAGCTTTATCATATCCGCCGCTTTGATTATGTGATCAACCTGGTCATCAATTTCATTAAAACGGTTTTATACTTTAATCCTTTTGTAAAACTATTTGTAAGTACAATTGAAAGGGAAAGAGAGCATAGCTGTGATGAAATGGTCATACAATATCAATACAAGCCGGCTGAGTATGCCACTGCCTTACTGCTTTTGGGAAAAAATAAACAGCAGCAAATGATGCTGGCTGCTTCGGGTAAGAACCAGGACCTCCTGCAGCGGGTGGAAACCATACTGGGAATAAATAAAAAAACAAATTATTCATTCCGTCAGATCTCGATCACCCTGGTTACACTTCTGTTTGTTGTTTTTGCAAATATTTTCTTTTTTGCAAAATCAAATCCGGATGCATTCAGTCATCTTGCTTTTAACAGTGATATTAATCCCTATTATTTTTTGAATAGCCGGACAGACAATGACCAAAAGCAAGCGGAAAAAAGTTTGGTAACAGCTGAGATTGCTCCCAACAGTATTATTTCCAATAGTGATGAAGCTGAATTTTCTAATGAGTTTGAAGAAGCAGATGAGTTTGAAAAAGCCGATCCTGTGGCCGCACCTTTATTTTATACTGTAAATTATACCAGCCCGGTAATACCCATACTGGCAAAAGAAGATGAATTAAAACTAAAAGAAACAATCGGCGCCACTAAAAAAATTCTGGAAGAAAAGGAATGGAAGGAAATTGAAAAAAGTTATGCCGAGGTATTCAATTCCTATGAAACAGAAAAACTGAAAAAAGAATACAAGAAAGAAGTGGATAATATCAACTGGAAAAAACTGGAGGATCAGCTTAAACTTTCCTATGAAAACATCAACTGGAATAAAGTGAACGATGAAATCAGCCTGTCGCTTGCCCAGATAAAACTTGACAGCATTCAGCATCAGTTGAATTTAACCATTGATAAACTGGTGAATTTAGAAACCTGGATGAAGGAAAATAAAACCAGTTCCATTCCTGATACGGATATTTCGCTAAAGTGCATTATTGAAAATCAGATAAAGGCCAAAGCACAACTGGAAAAGATAAAATCTACAAAAATCAAGAAGGTTGTGAAGATCTAAATTACCAGCACCGGGGACAGGCCTGGCTGTATTTATTCCCAATGATAAATCCAAGCATTAATTCGTGTGTACCACGACTCACTGTACTCAGGTTAGTTGCAGTAAAATCATGTGCATAACCAATATTGAATTTGTTATTGACATGCAATCCGAGCATGGCAGCGTAACCATCCTGTACCCTTACACTGGCTCCTGCCCAAAGCAAATCGCGGTATTGAAACTTTAAATTAAGCTCCGGTTGCAGATCCAATGAAGAGGATCCTTTGACATATTTTACCATGATGGAAGGGATCGCATTGATATCCTCATTTAACAGGAAGCGGTAACCTGCTGTTAAAAACATATGCGGAACTAAATTTCCTGTAGCCAGCGTGGGTGCATTGTCTACAAAAACCAAAGTTTGTTTTACTATTTGCTGTGCAGATAATCCAATAAAATAATCACGGGAATAGAGATAAAGGCCAACAGAAATATCTGGCCTTGCTTTTCTTAATTCACCAGCTATATAAGGACCGGTTACAGGATCATAAGAATCTCCCTGGCCGTCAAAATCATGTTTATCCTTATCCATACCTACCTGCGTAATGCCTGCAGAAAAACCGGCAGCAAGATTGGTAGTAGCAGAAAGACCCAAATGATATGCATAAGAAACGGCGGCAGAATAACGGTTAAAACTTCCTGTCTTATCATTGATCACAGAAAAACCAACACCATGATGTGGTTCTGCAGCCGTATAGTTTTCCCAGTAATATTTTCCTCTTGGATTTTGCCCGGGGATTTCAAATGAAGTGGTTGAGGTCCGGTAATCTTTTTTTCCCAGGGGAGTATGTGCCGTGAGGTAAACAGTTCTTGGTGCACCTTTCAATCCCACCCACTGATCTCTTGCACTAATTTTAAGATCGGTATAATTTTCTATACCGGAAATAGCAGGATTGATGATATACTGATTCAATATATATTGGGAATAATGCGGCCTTTGTTGCGCAGTAACACCTACAGCGATAATGCAAAAAGATATGGTAGCAATTAGTTGTTTCATTTTTTTAACGGATGACGTCTACATAACCTGCTTGTTTTTTTCTTCCGAATTTTGGATCAACAATATAATAATAAGTTCCCTGTGGAACGGGTTTGCCTTTTACTGTTCCATCCCAGGGTATTTTATAACCTACCGAATAGAATACGGTTTGCCCGTATCTGTTAAACACTTCAACTGTTGCGTATGGATAAGTTTCAAGGAAAGGTATCTGCCAGGTATCGTGTACCCCATCTCCATTCGGACTGAAGATATTTGGCACCTGTGGTTCTTTCAGCACATTTACAAAAACATCATCTGAGGTACTGCAACCTTTTTCTGATGTGACAGTTAAAGTATAAGTCATATCATCCGGTGGCGAAGCCAGTGGATCCGGAATTGTAGTACTGCTTAAACCTTGTGGCGGCGACCAGGTATAGGAAACCGGGAAATTAGAATTCTGAGCAGGCGTAAGTCCAACCTGCCCACCCTGCAATACTGTTTTATCAGGGCCAGCAAAAGCGATCGGTGTTGGATTTACACTGATGGTTTGATCCATCAAATTCGTACAGCTATTTGTTCCGGTATAAGTAAAACGAATACTATGCGTACCGGCACCTGCTGCATTCGGATTAAACAAGCCGGCAGGCGTAACTCCTGTACCGGTAAATGTTCCGGTTCCGGGAAGTGTATTGGTAATACCAGCCTGTGTTATCTGAAATGAATTTGTATTACTGCATACTTCAGACAACGGATCAAACCTTACCTGCGGAGTGGCAAGTACAGTAATAGTTCTTGTTGTTTCATTCAGGCAATTCACTCCTGAATAAGAAACCATTCTGATGGAAT
>CAZOOT010000040.1:0-13017 GCA_964581455.1 uncultured Chitinophaga sp.
GCATAAATTTAAAATCCCCCGAATTTAACGCCGGGGGATTTACTTTATTAATTTCCTGAAGGATTATCCTGACGTTCAGGTTTCGCAATCAAAGCTTTTCTAGAAAGCTTAAATTTTCCTGATTTAGGATCAGTGCCAATCAATTTCACTTTTACCATATCGCCTTCATTTAAAATTCCATCCAGTGTTTCCAGGCGTTTCCAGCTTACTTCACTGATATGAACCAGGCCTTGTTTACCAGGCAAAAATTCTACAAATGCACCAAAAGGCATAATAGATTTTACTGTTGCTTCATATACATCTCCAACTACTGGTACTGCCACAAGTCCTTTAATCCAGGCCTCCGCTTTTGCTACTCCCTCTTTATTTACTCCAAACACACTTACTTCTCCCATATTGTTTACTTCTTCAATATTGATCGTAGTTCCTGTTACCCGCTGCATTTCCTGAATCACTTTTCCACCCGGGCCAATTATAGCACCGATAAACTCTCTCTCAACATACATCTTGATCATTCTTGGTGAATGTGGTTTCACTTCACTTCTTGGTTGAGGCATATATTTATACATTGCATCCAGTATATGCAAACGGCCGCGTTTTGCCTGGTCCAATGCCTGTCTCATTACTTCCATTTTCAAACCATCTACTTTAATATCCATTTGTACACCACAAATGCCGTCTCTTGTACCAGTTACTTTAAAGTCCATATCACCCAAATGATCTTCATCACCGAGGATATCGCTTAAGATGGCATACTTATCGCCTTTTGAAATCAACCCCATTGCCACACCACTTACGTGTTTTGAAAAAGGAATACCAGCATCCATTAATGCTAATGAACCTGCACAAACGGTTGCCATGGAAGAGGAACCATTTGACTCCAGAATATCGCTTACTACCCTAACCGTGTAAGCAAAATCACCAGTTGGCATAACCTTCTTTAAAGAACGCATGGCCAGGTTACCATGTCCAACTTCACGACGACCAACTCCCCTCATCATTTTCACCTCACCGGTTGAAAAAGGAGGGAAATTATAATGTAAAAAGAATTTCGAATCATAAGATTTGGCTGCACTTTCAATCAATAACTCATCAAGAGCAGTTCCTAAAGTAACTGTTGTAAGTGATTGGGTTTCACCTCGAGTAAACAATGCTGCTCCGTGTGGGGAAGGCAATACATCTACTTCCATATCCAATGCCCGAATCTCGTCTAATGCCCTGCCATCCAGCCTTATTTTTTCGTCCAGAATCATATCACGAACAACATGATACTGAAGATCGCCATAATAGGCAGCTGCCAGTCTTTTAGTAAGTTCTGGAAGAGATTCTCCTTCCGGCAGATTTGCATCTTTCTTTAAATATTCGGTCAGATCTTCTGCAATTGCTTTGAACTTTTCACTACGCTCTGCTTTATTCAATTTTCCTTTTGCTACTTCATAAACTTTTTGTTTTGCAAAAGCATTTACTTTTTCTCTAAGTACTTCGTCCTGCTCTGTTTTTTTATAATCTCGTTTTTCTTTTACACCAACCATAACCCTTAACTCCTCCTGAGCCTTAACCTGTAAGCGAATGGCAGCATGACCAATTTCCAATGCTTTTACCAAATCAGCTTCACTGCATTCATCTGCCTCACCTTCCACCATCATCAGGTTCTTATCGGTAGCAGCAATTATAAATTCAAGATCTGAGTTTTCTAATTGATCACGGGTCGGGTTAACGATAAATTCTCCTTCTACCCTTGCAACACGAACTTCAGAAATAATTTCTTTAATTGGAATATCAGAAACGGCTAATGCCGCAGAAGCAGCAAGGCAAGCCATAGAATCAGGCATGATCTGATCATCACTTGATATAAGAGAGATTAACACCTGCACTTCGCAGAGATAATCATCCGGAAATAATGGACGAAGTGCCCGGTCTATCAATCTTGAAGTAAGGATTTCGTAATCATTTAATCTTGCTTCTCTTTTAAAAAAAGAACCCGGTATCCGTCCGGCAGCAGCAAATTTTTCCTGGTAATCTACTGATAAAGGGAAAAAACTTTGTCCCTCTTTAGGCTCTTTATTTGCAACGACAGTTGCAAGGATCATACAATTTCCCATGGAAACTGTAACAGCTCCATCTGCCTGGCGGGCAAGCCGTCCGGTTTCGATAGTAACCATCCGGCCACCACCTATATCAAAAGTTTTACGTATTGGTTGTTGTAACATTTTTTCAGATTTGAAGTTTGAGTATTGATTTTTGAACACTCAGACATAGTTGAAGGATTTTTTTCCGTCTTTACAATACTATTTAGCTTTTGATGTGTCGTTTCAAGATTACTCCTTCTGAGCACTCTTGCACTTGATATCGCTTTTCTGTAATCCCGAAAATCACTAAACAGTACTGAAATAATAAATTCGCAGAAACTAAAAGTCCCCCTTTGGGGGATTTAGGGGGCTGGAATTTATTTTCTCAATCCAAGCTTTTCAATCAGTTGGCGATATCCTGTCAGGTCCTGCTTTTGAAGGTAATTCAGCAAACGCTTACGTTTACCAACCAACTGCATCAAACCGCGGTGAGTAGAAAAATCTTTTTTGTTCACTTGAAGGTGTCCGGAGATCTGGCTGATACGCTCTGTCAATAAAGCGATCTGTCCTTCTGTTGATCCTGTGTTAGCTTCTTTTCCGCCATACTGGGCGAATGTGGTTGCTTTTTTTTCTTTTGTTAAAGGCATCTTTTGTTTTTTTATTAATTTCCCTCAGGAATTCCTTCGGGGCATCCGATTTTACATCCGATTATTTGTGGCCGCAAAGGTAGGGCAACCACGTTAAAAAACAAACAAATACAGGCCATTTGATTTAGTTTTGCCCATTAAATTTCCAGGAATAATGCCGAAAACAGAATTTTCAGAAGATACCCGTAATATACTTGGGCTTCAGTTACCTACAGACCCACGATGGGTAGATCTGGCGAGCATTTCCATGCAAGAGATATTAACAGATCATGCTTATTGTGAACAAAAAGCAGCATCTACTTGTATTACCCTGATCCAGCGGTATAGTGATAAAGAAAAGCTGGTGGAGTCCTTATCTCCTATTGTTACTGAAGAATGGGGACATTTCAGGTTGGTGTTGGCTGAACTCCAAAAAAGAAATCTAAAACTTGGCGTACAGCGAAAAGATAAATATGTAAACAAACTAATGGAATTTCAACAAAAAGGTGGCAGTATTGAAGGACGTTTTTTGGATGAGATGCTGACCATGGCATTGATCGAAGCAAGAAGTTGCGAACGTTTCAAAAGACTAAGCGAAGGATTAAAAGATCCTTACTTAAAAAAATTTTACCGCAGATTTATGGAAAGTGAGGCAGGGCATTATACGCTTTTTATTGAATTGGCTGAAACATATATTGATAAAGACAAAGTAAGATCACGATGGGCAAAGTGGTTAAAGTATGAAGCTGATGTAATCCAAAACCTGGAAGTTCGTGGTGACAGAATACATTAAACTAAGAGAATAAAAGAGAGAAAGAGAGTTTTAAAAACTTTCTAAGTATTTTGCCAAACACGAATGACGAATTTAAAAATCGATACTAGCCTTTCAAAAGCATTAGAAGCATTTGGACATAGTGTAGAAACATCTCAAATATTTCCGATCAGTAGTGGGTTAATCAATTCAACCTTTAAAGTTTCGGATAGTTCCAGATCAATCATTCTGCAAAAAATAAACAAAACGGTTTTTCCTAACCCAGCTGATATAATTCACAACTATTCTCAGATTTATAATTATCTGAAATCTGCTGATAAATTCAAGATCCCTTCTATGATTAAAACAGCTAAAGGAGAATCTTGTTTTATTGATGCTGATAAAAACTTTTGGAGAGCCACAGAATTTATTTCAAACAGTTTTGCCCCGGAAACAGCAAATAATAGTAAAGACGCATTTGATGCTGCTTTTTGTTTTGGAAAATTCTCCAATGCACTAGCTGACCTGGCTGCTGATAAGCTAAAAGTTATTATCCCTCAGTTTCATGATCTTGAATTCAGATACAGTCAATTTAACGAAGCTCTGGAAAATGGAAATACAGAAAGAAAAGAAAAGGCAAGGACAGAGATTGAAAAATTAGTCAGCCGAAATAAGCTGGTTGGCTTTTATAAAAAAATAAAAACTGATCCGCATTACAAACTCAGAATAATGCACCATGATGCAAAACTGAGTAATATTCTTTTTGACAAGAAAACAAAAGAGGTTGTTTGCCCGGTAGATTTGGATACTACTCAACCTGGATATTTCTTTTCTGATATTGGGGATATGATCCGGTCAATGACCTGCAGCCATTCAGAAAACTCTACTGAGTTTAATTCCATTTCTGTTCAGGAAGACTATTACAGGGAAATTCTGAAAGGTTATTTATTGGCAATGAAAGATGAATTTTCTCCTGATGAAAAAACAAATATTCATTATGCAGGCTTAATCATGATCTATATGCAGGCAATGCGCTATATGGCTGATCATTTAAAGGATGATGTTTATTACTCAATAAATTATCCGGAACAAAATTTTGACCGGGCAAAAAACCAATTGATCTTATTGCAGAAACTCGAAGAGTTTTTGGAAAAAGAATACAAGTTCAAAGCTTAATGTATTTCCCTCACTCCTTCTCCCGGTTCACTTGAAAATATTCCCGGATCATAACCAACAATTGAGTGGTAGTGCGTAGTAAGTTTTTCTGTAAACCCTTCAACAGATTCTTTTTTTACCAAAGCAATGGCACAACCACCAAACCCTGCTCCCGTCATCCTTGCTCCGATACAACCGTTGAAAGTTTTACAGAAATCGACGATCGTATCTAATTCGAGACAGCTTACTTCATATAGTTCTTTCAAAGATTGGTGTGATGCATACATCAATTTGCCAAATCCTTCTATATTTTCGGACTTGAATAATTCAACAGCCAGTCCTACCCTTTCATTTTCACCTATAACATGTTTTGCTCTTTTTGTTATCACTGCATCTTTGATAATTGAAATGTTCTTTTCAAATGAATTCAGATCCAGGTCACATAAACTGTTTATTGGCAAATGAGGTTTCAATAATTTTAAAGCCTCTCCGCATTCTGTAAACCGTTCATTGTATTTTGAGCCGACGAGGTTTCTCTTTTTATTGGTATTAATTATTACCAGGGAATAGTTTCCTGATTCCAATGGAATGTATTCATACTCCAGCGTATCACAGTTCAACAAGATTGCTTTATTCTTTTTCCCAAAAGCAACAGCAAACTGGTCCATGATACCACAATTAACTCCTATAAATTCATTTTCTGCTTTTTTGGACAACAATGCAATTTCTTTCAGAGATAGATTCATAAAAAACATTTCATTGATTGCATATGCAGTTAACACTTCAATTGATGCTGAAGAAGAAAGCCCCGCACCAATGGGTAAATTGCCATAGTAAAGCAAATCCATCCCGGAAACAGGATTGCCTTTTTGTATCAATTCATGAATAATTCCCAATGGATAATTGAACCACTGGTTTCCTGCTTTTGAATAAGATTCCTGTAAGTGAAGTGCTGCAATCTCAGGAAAGTTCAGACATTCCAGGCGAATTCTTTTATCCTTGTTTTTCGAGATTGCCAACCATGTTCCCAAAGAAATTGCACAAGGCAATACCCTGCCACCATTGTAATCAATATGTTCACCAATCAGGTTAACACGACCCGGACAAAAGTAAATTTGTTCCGGATCCGTTCCGTACCGTGCAGAAAATTCCTTTATTATTGCATTCTTATCCATCTATTCATGTATGCCAACTGATCAAGTTTTTTGTTTTAATAAACTGGGTGAAGATATTTATTTGTTTACACTGCGCAATGCATTGGGAACAGAAGTTAATGTCAGCAACTACGGCGCAATCATCACTTCTTTTAAGCTGAGACAGAAAAATGGAATTACCAATGATATTGTCCTGGGTTTTGATAAAATGGAAGATTATTTTTCTCCGGCTTATCTAAAACAATATCCATATATCGGAGCAGCATGCGGACGATACGCAAACAGAATTAAAAACGGTCATTTTTCCATTGATGGATTGAATTATCAGTTATCACAAAATATGGGGCCGGATCAGTTGCATGGAGGTCATGAGGGTTTTGACAGAAAAGTTTGGCAGTTGGTTTCTTTCATTCCTTCAACTTTTCTTGAATTGAAATATAAAAGCCCGGATGGCGAAGAGGGTTTCCCCGGTAATCTGGAAACCAGCATCCGTTTTGAACTGAATGATCAGAATGAATTGAGTTATGAATTTTCGGCAATAACAGATAAACCAACAGCAGTGAACCTGACACATCACAGTTATTTTAATCTGAACAATGGAGAAGGGACAATTGAAGATCATGAAGTGAAAATTTATGCTTCAAATATTCTTTCTCAAGACGAAGATTTTGTATGTAACGGAAACCTGATTTCTGTTGCGAACACAGCTTATGATTTTAGAAATTTTAAATCAGTCAGCAAAGAATGGAATAAAAACAATGGATATGATCAGTGTTTTATAATTGACGATAAAAAAGATGATTTAAGCCTGGTTGCTGAACTAAGATCATTAAGATCAGGAATAAGTTTACAAATACTTTCTTCAGAACCTGCAGTGCAGTTCTATACCGGCCAGGGATTGCCAGAAATTAACGGGAAAAACGGAAAGCGTTATGGCCCATTTTCCGGGCTTTGCCTGGAAACACATATTCACCCCAACGCCATTAACATTCCTCATTTTCCAAATACTGTTTTAAGGCCCGGAGAGATTTACAACCAAAAAAATATTTACAAAGTTTCAGCCGCAGAAGTAAAATAAGCTAACTCTTGCTGAAGATTCAGATAAGGATATTTCTCCATCATGGCTTTCGACTTTTCAGCATGTACTAACAGGAAATCTTTATGTGCTTTTGTTTTTGGCTGAAAAGGTTTGTGTTTGCTGGCTATCACAATCTTTCTTAGATCTTCCATGAGATCTTTTGCCTGATCATCAATAAATGATTCCGCAAATTTTTCCAAAACAAACTCAGTAGCCATATAGTTCGGGTGTACCAGGTCAATATCATAAAACCGGTAATCTCTCAACACATCAATGACTAACTCATATGCCGGGAAATAATAAACCCCATCATGCCACGCTACCATATGATGCACTGCTTCCAGGAGTCTTGCTTTACTCCGGTTGTTTTCCACTACCCCATCTCTTACATGACGGACCGGGCTTATTGTATATACAATTTTCAGGTTAGGATTGAATTCAATTAATTGCTCATAACAATTTTCCAGCTCAGAAAATGTTTCATCAATTGCCAAGAGGCGTTTCTCAAACCAATTTGCCGGGGCACGGTGACAGTTTGCTACACCATCCCTGGTTTGCAAATTTGCCTTGTCTGCTTCATCTGTAAGCCTGTAAGAAAATGAAGAACCAAGGGTAATGATGAGCCAATCACATTTTTTCAAATATTCATGGGCTCTTCTCTGTGATTCATTGATATGATGCAAACAACATTCTTTATCTATATGGGAATAGCGGGAATGATGGTGCCAGCTATTCCAAACTTCATTCAGGTAAAAAAGATCATCACTGGTAAACTGTTTGTTTTGAATATAGGAAACAAGACTATTACAAACACTCAAAGGATCAAATAAAATACCTGTTGGATTTTGCAGGACAGAGAATTTTAGATCTTCCAAAGAAGATCCGATATGTTCTGTAAAGCAGGATCCTGTCAATAAAATTTTATGCCTGTGATTAATTTTCTCTTCTGGTTCTTTGATCTGTATGGGTAATTGAAATTGCATAGTTATTCCTCAAATATAAAAGTCAACGATTTCCCTTCTTCAATGTCATTCCACCTGCCAACCAACTCTTCAAGATCTTTCCTGATTTCATTAATAATCTTATCACTTAAACCCGGAGGTTTTTCATTCTTTACATCTTGTCTATAGATCTCTTCCAAAGTGGAATTAAAATTTTCAAGTCTGACCTGGTTAAATTCAATTGTAAATAAATTTACCAAATGTTCTGCCAGAGTAGCTTCATCTGTCAACTGAAAAGTTCTTTGATCTTTTGGCAAAGCAAAATCATTGATATCAGTTCCTGAGGCCAGCATTCCGTAAAAAGCTTTTTTCAAATTCAGTTTATTCTCCACTGCCAAATGACAAAGATCATGGAGAACAAAAAAAGAACTGACCCTCATCCAAGTTTCTGTTCCATTTTTTCTTTTGCAGGAAATAACATGGTTTCCTTCTTTTCTTTTGGTAAAACAAATTTCCACTAAATGAATGTTTCAGTTGCAATTTGCAGGCTATTGGCTAAAGCATCTTTACTGATCCCGGTCGGAATATGATTTGATTCAAAAAAATCAATCATAAATTCTGTATTCATATTCCCAACCAGTTCATCATTTGCCATGGGGCAGCCACCAATTCCTTTTAAGGCACCATCAAATCGCTTGCATCCTGCTTTTAAAGCTGCTTCCAATTTTTCTTTCAGATTATCCGGCCTTGAATGAAGGTGTACTCCGATTTCTGTTCCGGGTAAGGATTCTATCAAAAAGCTTGTCATATCGTAAACCTGATCAGCAGTTGCCAGCCCTACAGTATCAGCCAGAGAAATTATTTCGATATCCAGTTCTATCAGTCTTTCTACCCAGTTAAAAACAATTTCCTCATCAAAAGCATCGCCATAAGGATTTCCAAATCCCATTGAAATATATACGACCAGTTTCTTTCCTGTTTTTACACAAAGAGATTGAATTTCTTCTACCCTTGTCAGCGATTCTAAAATTGATGAATTGGTATTTCTTTGCTGAAATGTTTCGGAAACGGAAAAAGGAAAACCCAGGTAGCTGATCTCATCATAAACGCTGGCATCTACTGCACCTCTGAAGTTGGCGATAATTGCCAGGAGTTTTGAATTTGTATCAGCTAATTCAAGCCGCTTGATCACTTCTTTTGTGTCTTCCATTTGCGGAATTGCTTTTGCAGAAACAAAACTGCCAAAGTCGATGGTATGAAATCCGCATTTCAACAAAGAATTTATATACCGGATCTTTTGCTCAGCAGGAATGAAATTCTTCCAGCCTTGCATGGCATCACGGGGGCATTCGATAATAGATATGCCCCCTCCGCCCCCTAAAGGGGGAACCTGGAAACTTTCTTTTCTTAAAAGATCATTCATTTAATATACTAATTCTAATAAGCCCCCTTTAGGGGGTTTGGGGGTTTCTTTGTTTCATGACTTCGAATAAAATGATACCGGCAGAAACTGAAACATTCAGTGAATCAAATTCACCTGACATTGGAATTGTTATACGTTCATCACAGATTTTTGCAAGCGCAGGAAAGATCCCCTTTTCTTCACTTCCCATTATTATAGCACAGGGTTCAGCAAATTCACAGTCTGTAATATTTTTTTCAGCTTTCATATCAGTTGCAAAAACTTTTATTCCATTCAAGTGAAGTTCGTCTACTGCTTTCATCAAACTGTTCACCCGGCAAACAGGTATCTTTTCCAATGCTCCAGCTGAAGTAAGGATCGCATCTTCATTCAAAGCTCCTACTCCTTTGTCAGGGATTATGATTGCATGCACTCCCATGCAGTATGCAGTTCTTGCTATTCCGCCGATATTGCGGATATCAGTAATGCCATCCAAGATCAGAAATAAAGGCGCCTGGCCATTTTCTGTGACGAAAGAAATAATATCCTGGATATTTTGATATTGAACCTTTGAAATTTGTGCTATACACCCGTCATGATTAGCAATATTGAAACCATTCAATTTTACAGCAGGTACATAACTTAAGGGAATGGTATGTTGAGATGCCAGCTTTTGTATCTGACTTATTTCCGGCCCCTGTGCTTTGGTGTCAAGAAAAATTTTTTCAAATTGCTGACCTGATTGAATGGCTGCAACAACTGCTTTTCTGCCTGCAACAAGGCTGTTTTTTTTTGGACGGGATTGATGTCTGAAATTTTTCACTGTTCAAAAATAAAGATTTTGCCACGTTAGCTTGGATTATTTCAAAAAAGCTGAATAGAATTGTTGAAGCACAAGAGTGTGACACAACAGGTGTATAATAGTAATACGGTTGATGGGTAAATAAAAAAAACCTGCAAGCCTATAAGACTTGCAGGTTAATCATATGTTTTATAGAATTATTTAATTCCAAAAGCTTTTTTCACTTTGCCAACATAATCCAGTTTTTCCCAGGTAAACAACTCAACCTTTCTTTTAATAATTCTTCCGTCAGGAGAAACAAAAGTTTTTTCAACTATCTCCGGTTTGCGGCCCATATGTCCATAAGCTGCAGTTTCACTATAGATCGGGTTCCGAAGTTTGAGACGGCTTTCAATAAAATAAGGTCGCATATCAAACACCTGGCTCACGATATCGGAGATTTGCGCATCTGTCATTTTTACTTTTGCAGTGCCATATGTATTTACATTGATGCTGGTGGGTTCTGCCACACCAATTGCATAAGAAACCTGTACCAACACTTCAGAACAGACTCCTGCGGCAACTAAATTCTTGGCAATATGTCTTGTTGCATAAGCTGCACTTCTATCAACTTTACTGGGATCTTTTCCGCTGAATGCGCCACCACCATGTGCACCTTTTCCACCATATGTATCAACAATTATTTTTCTTCCTGTCAATCCGGTATCACCATGCGGGCCACCGATCACAAATTTGCCGGTAGGGTTGATATGGAATTTGATCTTATCGTTAAATAATTTTTTTACCGAAGGCTTGCATTTTGCTTTCACTCTTGGAATGAGTATACCGATGATATCTTTTTTTATCTGGGCAAGGCTGACATTATCATCGTGCTGGGTAGAAATTACAATTGCATCAATTCTTACCGGCTTATTGTTATCATCATATTCCAAAGTCACCTGGCTTTTTGCATCGGGTCTCAGGTATTGGATCTTCTTATTCTCACGGCGTATGACAGCCAATTCAATTAATAATTTATGTGCCAGGTCCAAAGCAAGTGGCATGTAATCATCTGTTTCATTACTGGCATAGCCAAACATCATTCCCTGGTCGCCGGCGCCTTGTTCTTCCTTTGTTTTTCTGTCAACACCCTGGTTGATATCGGGAGATTGTTCATGAATTGCTGAAAATACGCCACAGCTATTTGCTTCAAACATATATTCACTCTTGGTGTAACCAATTTTACGAATAACAGCACGGGCTATTTCCTGAACATCCAGGTATGCTTTTGATTTTACTTCGCCGGCTAATACTACTTGTCCTGTAGTAACCAGTGTTTCACAGGCAACTTTGGAATTTGGATCAAATGCAAGAAAGTTATCAATCAGCGCATCACTGATCTGGTCTGCTATCTTATCAGGATGTCCTTCAGATACGCTTTCGGAGGTAAATAGATATGGCATAATTTAATTGGGTTATAAATAAAATCGGGTGCAAAGATAACACCCGGTTTAATTCTTTTTGTTTCAGTTATCCACTAAATTTTTGAATAGATAATTCTAAGTCTCATTCGCTGACCCGGGTGTGTTCCGCCCCCCAACCTTACTCTGCCAACCCCGTATAAGTCATTTATCGGAATACTGATTACTCCATAAATACCGGCATTGTTTTCATTATTCTCTCTAATTTGATTAACCACTAACCGATGTGTTAATAACCGGAAATTATGAATTGGTTCTTTCCTTGTTAAATTATTTTGCACCAATCTGGAGAGATTAAACCTCCAGGTACGGATTCGGTTTCCGGAAAGATCAACTCCGTCTTTTCCAAACATTCCAAATTGTTCCTGCCCCAATCCAGTATTATCAGGCAGGAAATCATAAGGGATTGCCTTGAATTTTGATAATGAGGAATCGTAAGCATCCAGATAAAGAGCCTGGGGTGGAATGAAAGTTTTATCAGAAGGATCATAAACCTGTTCCATGATCAGTTCTGCACGGTGAATGATCCGGTTGGATAAATTCCGTAGAGCAGGAATTTTTATCGTTGCAAACCCTCCCGGAGCATTAATAATATACACCAAATCATCCGGAGCAGTTCCTCCCAGCGAAGAAAAATATGGAGTTCCGTTAAAATTCCGGTCAATAAAATTATGATGGGCAGAAAGATCAGAAAAAATGAAATTGCTAAAAGTGGTATCCTGCCTGCCATTTTTATTAACACGGTAGTAGATAGCCAATTTTGTATTGTTGTTATTATACAATCCAAAACTCATCAATGCATTGCCCATGGATTGATCTGCCTCGATGGCAAAGCCCCTGAAATGTCTTTTAAAGGCAGAATCGGAAACATATGCATTTGTTGTATCAAACACTTTCAATAGCCTGTTTCCGAAATTATCATTCAGGCGAATTCTTAATTGACCAGTGGTCTTTACCGTGTCTTTAAAAATGAATACGGAATCGGTTATTGATTTTGGAGCAAGATCTCTTGTTCCCAACAGGTTTGAATAGGTGAAATATTGTTGCCTGATCTGGTAAGCAGTATCCGTTCTAAAATCATTTGATTGTTCCATTTCATAAACTCTAATGCGTTGCATGGCAGAAGTATCTCCATAGGTACCTTTCCAGCCAAGTACCAAAACAACAGAATCCAGGAATAAACTATCCTTATTAAAGACATCAGAAAAACTCCATTTATAAAAGCTTGGTTTTAGTTCCAGAAAAATCTTTGCATTTGTTCTTCCAAAAAGCGGGTCATTGGAAATATTACCAAGTATATGGTCGTCATTAATTGAAACAAAACCAGAATCGGTCATGCCGGTGAAAATATCGTTATAGGCTTCAACAGTTAAAGTAGTATCAAATGTGGTAATCCCATCTATTGCAGGTATAACACCGGCACCCAGGTTGGTAGACTCATTAATCCTGCTACAGGAAATTATTAGTAACAAAAAAGAAGAACTAAATAATAAGGACAGTAAAAATCTTTTATTCACAGAGAAAAATTTTAAGAATCAAATCAGGTATGGGTTAAGCTTGTTAACTACTTGTTCGCAAG
>CAZOOT010000040.1:13027-23726 GCA_964581455.1 uncultured Chitinophaga sp.
AATAGTATGTTAAATCAGATTCTGCATTATATTGCAAAGTTTTTTTACCCCGGACTTTTGTGAATTCATCTGCAAGCTTTTTTTCAATTTTTTCTGCACCGAAAGTAATAGCGTCAGCATAAGATGCGCCGCCGCGAAACATTGCAGTATTATTTGTATCCTTAAACACTTCAAGATCTTTTTCTTTAATACTTGCATGAATCAATGCTTTTTTTAAAAAAGCATTTCCCAGTTTTTCTTTAAAAGTATTTTGACCAATCGTGTAAACGATTTTACTATGAGAAAAAACCGGTTCTTTTTTATAAACTGTTTTTAAATATGCAGGAATCAGTCCGGTCATCCAGCCACTGCAATGAATGATATCGGGAGGCCAGCCAAACTTTTTTACTGTTTCCAAAGCCCCCTTACAAAAGAAGATGGTACGGATATCGTTGTCATCATACCATTTTTCATTTTCATCATAAAAGATAAATTTCCTTTTAAACAAGTCTTCGTTATCAAGAAAATAGATCTGTAGCCTTGCATTGGGGAGTGAGGCCACTTTAATTTGAAGCGGCATATCATCATTATCCACTGAAATATTGATCCCGGACAAGCGAACTACTTCGTGTAAGCGGTGACGGCGTTCATTGATAACTCCAAAGCGTGGCATGATGCATCTTACTTCCAGTCCCGAATCATTTGATTTTATTGCCAGTTTATTCACCATTTCCGAAAACTCAGTAAGTTCCAGATATGGAGACATTTCATTGGAAATAAATAAAATTCTTTTCTTTGCTGTCATCTTAAGCTTTTTGGTGATATCCCGATTCATTAAGTACCAAAATGGTATTTTTTGGGATGGGCGCAAAAGTAATCATTTTATTCCGATATTGATTATCAGAAAGCTTTCTGATCACAATTTTAAGCCCATATGATCATTTTTAAAAAAGCAGAACAACTTTCTGATTTTCTTAATAAAAAGAAAGTTCAGAAGCAAAGAATTGGATTTATTCCCAGCATGGGTGCCTTACATCCAGGCCATATTAAATTAATTAAATCATCAATTGATTCAACTGATTTTACAGTATGCAGCATATTTGTTAACCCAACCCAATTCAATGATCCGGATGACTTTAAGAAATATCCGGTAACAATTGAAAGTGATATTGCACTATTAGAGTCGGTTGATTGTGATGTTTTATTTCTTCCTTCAGTTTCCGAAATCTATCCGAAAGGATTGAACCAATTAAAAAAATATGAACTTGGTTTTTTGGAAAATGTTTTAGAAGGTGCATTCAGGCCCGGCCATTTTCAGGGTGTATGCCAGGTAGTTCATCGGCTTTTGAACATCGTAAATCCTGATCTTTTATATATTGGCCAGAAAGATTACCAGCAGTGTATGGTAATTAAAAAATTGCTGAGCATAACCAAACTGGATTCCGGGGTCACATTGGAAATTGAACCGACTGTACGGGAAGCCGATGGATTGGCTATGAGCAGCCGTAATAGAAGATTATCTGATGAAGCAAGGAAGAATGCAAGTGGAATTTCGCAAACACTGTTTTTTGTTAAAGAGAATTTAAAAAAAGGGCAGACAGCAGATTTACTTCATAAAGCTTCTTTAATGTTAACTTCAAAAGGTTTTAAAATTGATTATTTGAAAATTGCTGATGCAGAAACACTGGCAGAAATAGAAAATTGGGATGGTCAGTTAAAAATCGTTGTTTTAACTGCTGCATTTATTGATGGCGTACGGTTAATTGACAACAACATGATCAATTAAGGGTATGACTGTAGAACGCAAAAACCTATTTTTGTTTACCTGAGAAAATTAAATTATCAGCGCAAGCCCTATCCTCCATTTATGAAGATCAAATTTCTTACAATTTTCAAATACTTTTTTTTCTTCGCGTTAGGAGCATTCTTTGTCTGGTTATCTGTCAGGAATTTAAACCATGAAAACTGGTTACAGATAAAAGGAGCCATCGCCCGGGGAAGAAAATGGGTGATAATTCCTGTAATTCTGGTTTTACTTCTTTCTCATTACAGCCGGGCTATCCGCTGGAAATTGCTAATGGAACCATTAGGCTGTAAGCCTTCCAATTTTAATGTTTTCGCCGCCGTAATGATCGGTTATCTGGTTAATGCAGGTGTACCAAGATTAGGCGAAGTATTTAAATGCACTTTTTTGGCCCGATATGAAAATGTAAAAGCAGATAAACTTATCGGGACAATTCTGGTGGAAAGGGCTGTTGATATAATTTGTCTTCTTCTAGTTTTTTTTCTGGCAATAATTTTCCAGGGTGAAATCTTTGGCAAATATTTGACGGAAATGCTTTCTGCATTCTTTCATGATAAGACAGGTAATCTATCCATGCTGAAGCTTGGTATTGCTTTGGGAATTTTTCTGGTAGTTATGTTGATCTTTTATTTTATCCTGAAACGTTTTGGTCATATTGACCTTATTGCAAAAATCAAGAATGTTTTAAAAAACATTCTACTCGGACTTTCCAGTATCCGGAATCTGAAAAATAAAAATTGGTTCATCTTTCACAGTTTGCTGATCTGGACCATGTATTTTCTGGCTTCTTACCTGGGTTTGTTTGCTTTAAGAGAAACACAGGTTTTGGGATTAGCTGGTGGCCTTACTACATTGGCAGTTGGAACTGTTGGAATGATTTTAACCCCTAATGGAATTGGTGCCTATCCCCTGCTGATAGCACAATTACTGGGATTATATGGCCTCAATCCAGACACGACCGGAAATGCTTCAGGCTGGCTGATGTGGAGTGCCCAAACAAGTATTGTACTTATCGGAGGATTGGTTTGCATTATTTTGATTTCGGGCATAAATAAAAAACCTGTTGTAATTGAAAATCCTTAAAATCAAGAATCAGAAATTTCTAGATTTCGTCAAAGCTCTTGCTTAATTTTAGCGACATTAGAATAAGAAATACATTATGGCTTCAGGTAAGACTAAAACAATTTTCAGAGACGTAAGCTGGCTGTCCTTTAATGCAAGAGTATTGCAGGAGGCGGCTGATCCTACAGTGCCCCTGAGGGAACGGATCCGGTTCCTTGGAATTTTTTCAAACAACCTGGATGAGTTTTTCAGAGTGAGAGTTGCTGCATTAAAGCGAATGATCGGTGTAGGAGATAAAGCAAAAATGCACCTGGAAAAAAATGCACATGAAATACTTGATGATATTCAATTAACAGTTTTAAATCATCAAAGTGAATTTTACCGTATCTGGGAAGGGATTATGGAAGAGCTAAAAGCAGAGAAAATATTCCTGGTAAAAGAAAATGAATTAACCAAAGAACAACAGGAGTTTGTAAAGCAATACTACGAGGATGAAGTAAGTACGAATGTAATTCCGTTGATGATTGAAAGCATTCCGGTTTTTCCGTCATTAAGAGACAGATCCATTTACCTGGCTGTTGTGATGTGGAAGAATGAATCAACCATAAAAAAGAAATATGCACTGATTGAAATCCCTTTGATGCTAAACAGGTTTGTACAGTTGCCGGGTTCCAGGGCAGATGAAAACCATATTATTTTACTGGAAGACATTATACGATTCAACCTTCCGAAAATATTTTCTTACTTCGGTTATGATCAATATGCATCCTATATTTTAAAAGTAACACGGGATGCGGAAATCGATATAGATAATGACATCAACACTCCCATTATTCAAAAATTAGAAAAAGCATTAAAAAACAGGAAAAAAGGAAAACCTGTAAGGTTTGTATATGACCGGCAAATGGATCCGGGAATGTTGGAGTACCTGATAGGGAAACTCAATCTTTCAAAAAGAGATAACCTGATACCGGGTGGACGAATTCATAATTTCAGGGACTTTATGGAATTTCCTGAAAACATTTTTAAAACAAAGAATCATCGCAGAAAATCTTTTGATCATCCATCGCTGACTGATGGCAGAAGAGTGACCGATGTGATCATGGAAAAAGACCTGATGCTTCATTTTCCCTATCACTCATTTAATGCAGTCATCGATCTTTTACGTGAAGCTGCCATTGATCCGGATGTTACCACGATTAAAGTTACCGGCTATCGCCTGGCATCACAATCCAAAATAATGAACGCATTGGTAAATGCCGTCCGGAATGGAAAACAGGTGGTGGTCATTCTTGAGTTACAGGCCAGGTTTGATGAAGAAGCAAACCTTGAATGGAAAGAACGACTTGAAGAAGAGGGTGCCAGGGTATTGATAGGAATACCAGACATGAAAGTGCATTCTAAAATTTGCCTGGTAAAAAAAAGAGTTGAAGACAAATCCATTCAATACGGTTTTGTAAGCACCGGAAACCTGAATGAGAAAACAGCTAAAATCTATTCTGATAGTTGCCTCCTGACGAGCAATAAACATATCATGGCTGATGTAAACAGAATATTTAATTTTCTTGAACAGCCACGCCTCGGGTCACAATATCTGAAAGATTGCTCCACTGTGATTCCCAGCCCGGGTATAATCAGAAAAACACTTTTCAGTTTGATCAATACGGAGATCAAGAATGCAAAAAACGGCAAACCTGCCAGTATGATCCTCAAGATGAATTCACTTTCTGATGAATCACTGATCATGAAACTTAATGAAGCAGCAAAAGTGGGTGTAGAATTA
The DNA here is from genome assembly GCA_964581455.1 of uncultured Chitinophaga sp. Lineage (GTDB taxonomy): Bacteria > Bacteroidota > Bacteroidia > Chitinophagales > Chitinophagaceae > VBAS01. Next base: position 17,656 of record CAZOOT010000040.1, read on the forward strand.
AACCTGATTGTCCGTGGAATTTTTTGCATGCGTTCACAAAGCAAAAAATACCTGAAACCGGTAAAGGCAATCAGCATAGTAGATGAATACCTGGAACATGCCCGTATTTGGGTTTTTCACAATAATGGCAAAGAGAAAGTTTATATATCTTCGGCTGACTGGATGGTACGCAACCTGGATCATCGTGTGGAAGCAAGCTGTCTGATCACTGATAAACAAATAAAAAAGGAACTGATAGATATATTGATTATACAACTAAATGACAATGTAAAAGCAAGACGGCTGGATAATAACCTAAGCAATGAGTATATCAGCGGTGGCAGGAAAAAAAATCGTTCCCAGGTAGAAGTTTATAAATACCTGTTTAACAAAACAAAAATTACAATTGAGACTGGCAGCAATTGACATAGGCAGTAATGCGGCAAGACTTCTGATTTCTGATGTTGTGCATGGCCCGCAGGGTAATAAAGAATTTATTAAAGCAACCCTGGTTCGTGTTCCATTAAGATTAGGATTTGAAGTTTTTGACAAAGGAGAAATTTCCCCTGCGAAAGTTGAAAAAATCATCAAAACACTTAAGAGTTACAAATTACTTCTTGAAGTATATGAAGTAAAACACCTGAAAGCCTGTGCAACTTCTGCCATGAGAGATGCTGTAAATGGAGAAGAAATTATCAGGAAAGTAAAAGCAGAAACAGGAATAGAAATCGAGATCATCTCTGGCCAGGATGAGGCCTCTTATATTAATGAAAATCATTTTGCAGATAATCTCACCGGCGACGAATCCTATTTATATATAGATGTCGGGGGCGGCAGCACAGAACTGACATTTTTCAGTGATGGCAAATTAGTATTTAAGGAATCATTTAATATTGGCACTATCCGGTTATTGAAAAATCAGGTTTCAGATGCACAGTGGGACGAAATGAAAGAATTCATTAAATCGAATACCAAAAAACATCACCATGTCACGGCTATCGGAACAGGTGGCAATATCAATAAAGTATTTTCTCTATCCAAACGTAAAGAGGGCAAGCCGCTTCATATAGATTTACTGCGTGAATATTTTAATGAGTTTAGTAATTTGTCTCTTTCACAAAGAATGTCATTGTACCGGCTAAGAGAAGACCGTGCAGATGTAATTGTTCCAGCTTTATTGATATATCTGAATGTTATGCGCTGGGCTGATGCAGAAGAAATTTATGTGCCAAAGATCGGGTTAGCCGACGGGCTTATTCATTCATTGTATGAAGAAGTACGATTGAGCAATATGGAAGTTTAATTATATGAACACATCTTTTATTCGAAAACTTTCAAAATTAATTTTACCTTTTCATTGTCACCCAAACAAAACTTCAGGATTATGCCTGCAAATAAGGAAATAAAAAAAATAACTACCCATACTTTACAGAAAATGAAAACGTCAGGGGAAAAGATCAGTATGCTTACCGCTTATGATTTTTCCTTTGCCAGGATATTTGATAGTGCGGGCATCGATATAATTTTAGTTGGCGATTCTGCATCAAATGTAATTGCCGGACATGAAACCACTTTGCCAATTACATTGGACCAGATGATCTATCATGCTTCTTCAGTTATAAGAGGTGTCAACAGATGCCTTGTTGTGGTTGATCTTCCTTTCGGGTCTTATCAGTCAAATTCAGATATAGCGCTGGCATCTGCCGTTCGTATCATGAAAGAAACAGGAGCACATTCAATAAAAATGGAAGGTGGTGAAGAAGTGATCGAATCTATCAGAAAAATTGTTTCTGCCGGGATTCCTGTGATGGGCCATTTAGGGCTCACCCCGCAATCAATATATAAATTCGGAACCTATACCGTAAGGGCAAAGGAAGAAAACGAAGCAGATAAACTTAGAAATGATGCCCGGCTGCTTCAGGAAGCAGGATGTTTTGGAATTGTTTTGGAAAAAATTCCTGCTTTGCTTGCAAAAGAAGTTTCAGAAAGTATTTCTATTCCTACTATTGGGATCGGAGCCGGTATGCATTGCGACGGTCAGGTATTGGTAATGCATGATATGCTTGGGATCAATACAGAATTCAAACCAAGATTTCTACGGCAATATTTAAATATACATGAACAGGCTACTAATGCGGTTCAGCAATACATAGCTGATATTAAAAACAAGAACTTTCCAAACGAAAATGAACAATATTAAATTCAAGACTCTATTTCAATTTAAGCGGAAAATTTAATGATACCAGTTATTTTGTACTGAGCATCCGCCTTTCCTTTTTACCTTTGCCATTCTAAAATTTATTATATGGATTTTTTAAAGGATTTGCAGCTAGAAGCAAAGAATAGTGGGACTTCAACCGGTAAGTTGTGGTTAAGTTCAGGTGGAGAAACAATAGATTCCTACTCCCCTGTTGATGGGAAAATGATCGGCTCTGTAACTGCTACTGATAAAGCAACCTATGAAAAAATTATAACAGCAGCTGAAGAAGCATTCAAGTACTGGAGAAAAGTACCGGCACCACAAAGAGGTGAGATCGTCAGACAGATTGGTGAAGCATTACGAAATTATAAAGAGCCTTTGGGGAAACTTGTTTCTTATGAAATGGGTAAAAGCCTGCAGGAAGGATATGGGGAAGTGCAGGAGATGATTGATATCTGTGATTTTGCAGTTGGCTTATCAAGGCAATTATATGGGTTAAGTATGCATAGTGAAAGACCCGGTCATCGCATGTATGAGCAATGGCATCCATTGGGAATTGTCGGAATCATATCAGCTTTTAATTTTCCGGTTGCTGTATGGAGCTGGAACAGTATGCTTGCAATGGTTTGCGGAGATGTTTGTGTATGGAAGCCTTCAGAAAAAACACCATTATGCGGAGTAGCTTGTCAACATATCATTGCCGGAGTTTTTGCAAAAAATAATATCCCCGAAGGTGTTTGCAATTTAATTGTTGGCGGCAGGGAAACAGGCGAATGGATGAGTCATGACACTAGAATTCCTTTGGTATCTGCTACCGGGTCTACCCGGATGGGAAAAGCAGTAGGAGCAGCATTGGGAGCAAGATTGGGAAGAGCTTTGCTTGAACTGGGAGGCAATAATGCAATTATCATTTCCAAGTATGCAGATTTGAATATTTCTATCCGGGGCGCTTTGTTCGGTGCAGTAGGTACAGCAGGACAAAGATGTACTTCAACCAGGCGATTGATCATCCATGAAGATGTTTATGAAACTGTAAAGGACAAACTTGTAACTGCCTATAAGCAACTCATAATCGGTAATCCACTGGATGAAAAAAATCATGTCGGGCCGTTGATTGATAAGGATGCAGTAAAGATGTATTTGGCCGCTATAGAGAATTGTAAAAAAGAAAATGGCAAATTCGTTGTTGAAGGTGGCGTATTAGAAGGTGATGGTTATGAAAGCGGCTGTTATGTGAAACCCTGTGTAGCTGAAGTAAAGCCCGATTTTAAAATTGTAAAACATGAAACTTTTGCACCAATCCTTTATCTATTAAAATACAAAACAACAGAGGAAGCAATTGCCATACAAAATGGAGTTCCGCAAGGTCTGTCTTCAGCCATTATGACTAATAATTTAAAAGAAGCGGAACAGTTTCTTTCGGTTGCCGGAAGCGATTGTGGTATTGCCAATGTAAATATAGGAACCAGTGGGGCAGAAATTGGTGGTGCATTTGGCGGAGAAAAGGAAACGGGTGGCGGCAGGGAAAGTGGAAGTGATGCCTGGAAAAATTATATGCGAAGACAAACCAATACGATTAATTATAGCGACAACCTGCCTCTTGCACAAGGCATAAAATTTGATATCTGAAATGGATCAGAATTGTTAAAATCTCTTAAAATGCAACCTTGTGTTTGAAGAATACTTCTTAAAACCTGAATCTCAAAACTTAAGATGCTGTTATTTTAACAGAAAAGGTATGAAAGGTTTCATTTAGCAATTAAGTTTATAAATATTTGCATTTAAATTTCACAGAATGAAAATACTACATAAGGCACTGCCTTTTTTTATTGCAGTTTTATTTTTCAGCATTCAGTTGTCTGCACAAACTGAAGTAAAGAAAAGTTTACCAAACGGATGGCATTTATCAGATAAATCAGAAACCGGCAATTTCGGAATCAGTCTGGATAAAGCTTACCAGTTTGTAAAGGGCAAAAGAAGTAATACGGTTATTGTAGCAGTTATTGATTCCGGAGTTGATACACTGCATGAAGACCTGAAAGATGTATTGTGGAGAAATCCTAAAGAAGTTCCCGGTAACGGAATTGATGATGATAAGAATGGATATATAGATGATATATATGGCTGGAATTTTATTGGCGGAAAAGATGGCAGAAATGTAACTGCTGACTCTTATGAAAGAGACCGGGTTTATCATTTATATAAAGACAAGTTCGAAGAAAAAGAAATTGATGAGGCGGCGCTGAGCAAGGAGGATCTTGCCACCTATAAAATGTGGAGTAAGGCAAAAGAAGAGTTGTTTGCTGAAGAGGAAAGTGTTGACCTTCTTATATTAAAAATGGTCTATCAGAATTTATCAAATGCAGATAGTTTAATAAAAATCGCATTGGGAAAAGAGGTTTATACAGGAACAGATCTGGAAAAATTTCAGGCCCCTACTGAAAAAATAAACAGATCCAAGGCTTCTTTGCTTGGATTGATGAAGGCTTATGAAGCGATGGAGATCACCAACAAAGAATTTATCGGGGACTTTAAATCATTCCTGGACAGTGAACAAAAGAAAAATGATGCGAAAGAATTTGCTCCGGAAGATTATCGTGGAAACATTGTAAAGGATAATTATTCAGATATCAACGATAAGTATTATGGCAACAACAATGTATTTGTAGATGAAAAATCTGCTCATCACGGCACACACGTTACTGGAATCATTGCTGCAAAAAGAAATAATAAATTGGGGATAGATGGAATTGCAGATAATGTAAAGATCATGACTATAAGAGCCGTGCCTGATGGTGATGAACATGATAAGGATATTGCACTTGCCATACGTTATGCTGTTGATAACGGTGCACAGGTGATCAACATGAGTTTTGGCAAATATTTTTCTCCTGAAAAAAAATGGGTAGACGATGCGGTACAATATGCACAGAGTAAAGGAGTGTTATTCGTTGCTGCTGCAGGTAATGAAAGTTTCAATGCAGATTCATTGATTCATTTCCCGAGCAGGATATTGAATAATGGAAAAATAGCCACTAACTGGATATCAGTTGGCGCCAGCAGCGATCCTTCATTAGAACAATTCTCCTCACATGGTACAAAATTTTCTTCTTTAACAGCTTCATTTTCTAATTATGGTAAAAATGATGTAGATGTATTTGCGCCGGGTATGAGAATTTATTCTACCGTTCCCGGTGGTAATACTTATGCAAATGCCGATGGCACAAGTATGGCTTCCCCGGTAGTTGCCGGCCTGGCAGCATTTATACTTTCCTACTACCCCACTCTCAGTGCAGAACAGGTAAAATATGCTATAGAAAAATCTGCAATAGCTCCGCAATTTGATGTAATAATTCCCGGAACATCTGAAAAAGCAAAACTTTCTGATATTTCAAAAAGCGGAGGTATCATCAACGCATATGAAGCGATTAAACTTGCTGCTACTTTAAAAGGTGAAAGAGCAACTGGTAAGGAAATGAAGCCGTTCTGATAAATAAAAAAACATTTTGATAAAAAACCTTTGCTCATGCAGAGGTTTTTTATATTTCCGCCCAGAGTCTCCCGCGCTTGCCTTGTGCAAAGCGGACTCTGGGCAGTGTAATTTTCTCCGCCCATGTTGGTGTTCCCTGAAGCCCTCCGTTTTTTTGTCTTCCCAATAAATCGGGGCAAGTTATGACCAATGGCACATTAAAAACCCACAACCTAAGCACTATTCCCACCATTAATGTCCCGAAAAATGGCTACATTTATGTGTATTGTAGCAATGAGAGTAAATACCCAGTGTTCTTTGACAACTTACAAGTAATACATAACAGAGGTCCTATTCTTGAGGAAACTCATTATTATCCGTTCGGGTTGACAATGGCTGGGATAAGTTCAAAGGCATTAGGTT
>CAZOOT010000041.1:0-23682 GCA_964581455.1 uncultured Chitinophaga sp.
TTATATGCGGGGCATCAATTTCGGTTTTGTTCCTACTACTTTGCTGGCCATGGTAGATGCATCAATTGGAGGAAAGAACGGTATTGATGTAGACGTTTATAAAAATATGGTTGGGATCATACGTCAGCCTTCATTTATTCTCCATGATATGGTCTTTCTGAACAGTCTTCCTCAAAATGAATGGGAGAATGGATTTGCAGAGATCATCAAACATGCCTGTATTAAAGATGTTGCCATGTTCAGTGAGTTGGAGAAAAATTCATTTAAGAAATATCAAAGCAGAAAAAAATCCATTTGTGACCTGGTCAGGCGGAATGTACTTTTAAAAACCAAGGTGGTGCAAAAAGATGAATTTGAAAAAGCTGACCGGAGGCTATTGAATTTCGGGCATACACTTGGCCATGCTTTGGAAAACCAGTACGTTCTTTCTCATGGCCGAGCCATTTCCATCGGCATGACCTATGCGGCTTTGATATCAGAAAAATTTACAGGCTTTAAAGATGCAAAAAAAGTTGTTAGCTTATTATCACAATTTGACCTTCCCACTTTTGCAGAATTTGACAAGCATAAAGTTTTCAATGTGCTGAAAATGGATAAGAAAAGAGAAAGAAAAGAAATCAACTATGTAATGCTGAATAAAATTGGCAAAGGAGTAGTAAAGCCAATACCATTAACAGAATTAGAAAAAATTATTCAAGATTTATAAATTGAAAGCAACTATTCATCCATCTGATCTGAAAGGAGAAATACAGGCCCCGGCTTCCAAGAGCTCTATGCAAAGAGCCTGTGCCGCGGCTTTACTTAAAAACGGGAAAACTGTTTTAAAAAATCCCGGGCATAGCAATGATGATAAAGCAGCCATTGATATCATAAAGGCTTTAGGGGCAAATTGTAAAATGGAAAATGGGGCGCTGATCATTGAAAGTTCAGGAATTCCATTTTCGGCAGGATCATCATCAATTCAAGTTGATTGCGGAGAAAGCGGATTAAGCTCAAGGATGTTTGGCTCCATCATCGCATTAAGTAATAAAAAAATAACCATGGTTGGTTCGGGAAGTTTAACCACAAGACCAATGGATTTTTTTAATGAGATTTTACCACAACTTGGAGTGAAGGTAAAAAGCAATGATGGAAAACTTCCAATGGAAATTCAAGGGCCAATGGTTCCAAAAACGATAGAAGTAGATGGTTCATTGAGTTCACAATTTCTTACCGGGTTGCTGATGGCATATGCAGTAGCCCCACCTAAATCCTCCCCAAAGGGGAGGACTATTGAAGACACCCATAATTCAGAAGCTATTATAAAGGTTCGAAATCTTGCAAGCAAACCCTACATTGATTTGACATTGGACGTAATGAAGCAATTAGGAATGAGAGTCCCGGAAAATAAAAACTATGAAGAGTTTTTATTTCATAATGAATCTTCCGGGATCCCCCCTTTGGGGGGAGGGGGGGCTTACACCATAGAAGGCGACTGGAGTGGCTCTGCATTTTTATTGGTTGCAGGTGCAATTGCAGGTCCAATAAAAATAAAAGGACTGGATCTGAAATCTGCCCAGGCAGATAAAGCCATAATGAATGCATTAGCGAAAGCGAATGTTGTTGTTGAATTAGTTGCTGATAATATTATTGTTTTTCCGGGAGAATTAATGGGGTTTGAATTTGATGCAACGGATTGTCCCGATCTTTTCCCGCCATTGGTAGCTTTGGCGGCTTACTGTAAAGGCATAACAAAAATAAAAGGAGTACATCGGCTTACACATAAAGAAAGTAACCGGACAGAAGCTTTACGGCAGGAGTTTGGAAAAATGGGATTAAAGATCGAATTAGAGAATGATACCATGATTATTTATGGAAATGCTAAACTGAAAGGGGCCAAGGTGCATTCTCATCATGACCACCGGATAGCAATGGCCTGTGCTGTGGCAGCATTGAAAGCCGATGGGGAGGTGGAGATTGAAGAATCCCAGTCTGTAAAAAAATCCTATCCGGATTTTTATGATGATTTAAAAACTCTTGGAGTAAATTTAGAGATTTCTGCACCGGATAAACCTGTTGCATTCGATGATTGAACTTAATTTTATAATATGAATTCATTTGGCAGAATATTCCGGGTTTCCATTTTTGGAGAATCACATGGTGAATGTGTAGGGATAACCATTGATGGTTGCCCGGCAGGTTTATCATTATCAGCAGAGGATTTAGCTGCGGACCTGGAAAGAAGAAAAGGCGGGAAACAAAAAGGAACAACACCAAGACAGGAAGAAGATTTTCCGATCTTCAAGAGTGGATTATTCAATGGAAAAACAACCGGGTTCCCTATTACAATATTATTTGAGAATAAAAATATCCGCAGTGAGGATTATGATAAGCAAAGGAGTATTCCCCGCCCCGGCCATGCCGATTGGGTGGCGCATCAAAAATTCGGCGGCCATGAGGATTACCGTGGTGGCGGACATTTCAGTGCAAGATTAACAGCGGGTCTTGTGGCAGCTGCTGGTATTGCAAAAAAACTAATGCCTCAAATTAAAATTGAAGCTGCCGTAACTGAGATTGCAGGGGAAAAAGATTTGGAAAAAGGATTACAAAAAGCCATAGATGCAAAGGATTCTGTCGGTGGAATTATTGAATGCAAAGTAAATGGTTTACCTGTTGGTCTTGGCGAACCATATTTTGATTCTATAGAATCTGTTTTGGCACATATGATCCTTACCATACCTGCTGTAAGAGGTGTTGAATTCGGAACCGGTTTTGCTGCTGCAAGCATGTTTGGCAGTGAGCACAACGATGCAATTGAGAATATGCAGGGAAAAACAAGAACCAATCATGCCGGCGGTGTGGTAGGTGGCATCAGCAATGGAAATGAATTAGTGTTTCGGCTGGCGATAAAACCAACTTCATCTACACCTAAAGAACAAAACAGTTTGAACTGGGATACGGAGCAAATGGAAAACTTTTCCATCAAAGGCCGCCATGATCTTTGTGTTGCCCTAAGGGCGCCGGTGATAGTAGAAGCAGTTACGGCTTTGGTGATTGCTGATTTTATGTTGTTGAGTCAAAAAATACCAGGAGTCATTTCCTGATCTGATTTTCTTTTAAGTAAATACAACTAAAAATTTCAGAACTGCGTCTTTGGTTTGAAATTTTAGTTACTTCCAAACTTTATTCATTTCACTAATTTCTTAAGTAGAAAAAAATTAAAGCTCAAAAATTATCCTGTTAATAAAATTGCGGTTTAGAATCTCTTTTAATAAAAACGAATGCTTATTTTGTTTTAACGGTAATTATTTAAAAAGAATACCAGTGTGGAATTAAATAAAAATAAAAAATATATTATTGCTTATGCAAAGCCTGCTGTTCTGCTTTCTATGCTGACATTCTTTATTTTTTTTTCTTGTAACAGCAATAAGAAGCCGGCAGGTGTAGAGATTGTGAATACGGCGGAACAAATGGATCAAAAAGTAAAAGAGTTAATAACCGCTTCCGTAAAATATTCTCTTTCCAGAAACGGGCAGTTAAACGATTCCATCTTTTTGTCACAGGATTCAGTTCTGAATTTTTTATATAAACAGAAAGACTTTACCCCATTTTGGAGTTCAACTGAAAAATGGCTTCCCCAGGCAGACTCTTTGTTGAATTTTATTGAACAATCAAAACTTTATGGATTGTTCCCATCTGATTATCATGCCCCCCAATTATCCAGGATCAGGGAAATGATTATTGCAGATAGTATCGGCAGGAAAGTAAAAAATGATGCGGCAATTTGGACAAGAGCAGACCTGATGCTGAGTGATGGATTGGTAAGAATAATAAAAGATATCAGACTGGGTCGGTTACCTAATGACAGCATCACACTTCGCAAGGATTCTGTATTAAGTGATGAATTTATCCAATCCAAATTCAATGAAATTGTTTCTGGTGGCTCTTTGATTTCTGCGATTGCATCGCTTGAGCCAAAACATAAAGGATATCATGAATTAAAAGCCGGCATTAAAAATTTTCTTGAGAATGCTGATTTTTCAGAGATCACATCAATAAATTATCCTGATAAAAACTATGATAATTTAAAGACTGCAGTTATAAAAAGGCTTTTCGAATCCGGATACTTAGACTCTGCTTCGATGATATTGGATTCACTTGAACTTTCTAAAATATTAGTAAAATATCAGAAAGACAGAAGGCTGACTGCTGATGGTAAGATCGGGCCCCAAACTGTCAGGGAATTAAATTCATCGGGTAAAGAAAAGTTTATCCGGATTGCCATTACACTGGATCGGTATAAAATGTTACCCGAAGAGATGCCAGGAAAATATATCTGGGTTAATATCCCGTCTTATACACTCGACTTGATAGATCAGGATAAAAAAATCTTAACAAGCAGGGTGGTAGTAGGAAAACTCAAAACAAGAACGCCTGTACTTACCAGTTCGATTTATGAAATGATCACTTATCCTCAATGGACCATTCCGCAAAGCATTATTGTGAAAGAGATCCTGCCATCATTAAAAAAAGATCCCGGTTATCTGGCACGAAAAGGGTATGGATTGTTTGACAGTAAAGGAGAAGAAATTGACCCTTTCAGTGTTGATTGGTCAAAGTATAATAAAGGCGTACCTTATAAAATAATACAGGGTAGCGGTGATGCGAATGCACTTGGTAATTTAAAATTTAATTTCAGCAATAAATATGCCGTGTACCTGCACGATACCAATCAGCGATTTTACTTCGGATTAGATTCCAGGGCATTGAGCCATGGATGTGTAAGGGTACAGGAATGGCAAAAAGTTGCCTATTATATTTTGGAAAACGACATAGAGTTTTCCAAAAAAAACAATAAGCGTTATACACCAATTGACTCAATGCAGCATTGGTTAAGTGTAAAGGAAAAACATGTAGTTTCAGTGAATAACAGGATCCCGGTTTTTATCAGATACTTTACTTGTGAAGGCCAGCAAGGCCGCATAATCTTTTTTGAAGATATATATAATGAAGACCAGGAGCTGGCAGAAAAACTATTTAAAGGAGTTAATGTTACAAAATGAGAAGTCTTGTTCTGATATCATTTCTGTTCATTTTGCAGCCAATATTTGGTCAGGAAACCAATGAAGATTCAGAATCAAAACCTGAAATCTTGTACGGAACAGCCAGTTTTTATGCCAATAAATTTAATGGCAGGCAAACTGCCAGTGGAGAAATATTCAGCCAGGAAAAGCTGACAGCAGCATGTAATGTTCTTCCATTGGGAACTTGGATCAGAGTAACAAACCTGAGAAATGGCAGGTCCGTGATCCTAAAAGTGAATGATCGAATGCATGGAAGAATGAAGCGGGTTGTGGATATAAGCCGGGCTGCGGCTCAAAAGCTAAACTTTATTAAATCAGGATTAACAAAAGTAAAGGTAGAAGTGTTAGGAAATAAAAAGCAGGAAAATTAAATGAAAATCAAAGGAATATTTTATTTTTCGGTATTAGACTTACCCATTATTTTTGTTCAACAACCAAACAAATGTTATATGAAGAAATTATTGTTCTCATTAATGGCATTATTACTATTTGCACCATCCCTTTTTAGCCAGGATAGCTATATTAGGTCCGGCGAATTAGGCCTTAGTCTTAATATTTATGATTTAAAAACAGCACAACGTATCCGATCAAGTTCATTGAGTACGGTGCTATCCAACAAACAGTGGGCAAAATTAGGCGAAAGCTCACCTGGTCTTGGGATCCATTATTTTAAAGGAATCAAAAAAAACATTGATTTCGCTGGAAGTTTTTCAGGGGCATTCATGAATTTCCCTATAAAAAACAAAAGCTTTGGAAATGACAAACTGTTTATGGCATTTGATGCAGCGGCACAATTTAAATTACTTTCTGAAAAATACTGGTTGCAACCATTTGGTTCATTAGGCGTAGGTGCACATAAGTATCGCAGTTATTGGGGAGCTTTTATCCCCATAGGTTTGGGAATGAATCTTGATTTTTTCAATGAATCAAAGTTCTTTTTTACTTCTCAATACAGGGTTCCTGTAACCACGGGCTCATCTAATTATCATTTCTTTCATGCTGTTGGCATAACAGGAAGAATTGGTAAAAAAAGAGAAGCGAATGTGATTCCACCGCCACCTCCCCCTCCGGTAGTACCAAAAGATAGTGATGGAGATGGTATTACTGATGACAAAGATAAATGCCCTACCGTACCGGGTGTAGCAAAATACGATGGCTGTCCGGTGCCAGATACAGATAAAGATGGCATTAATGATGATGATGATAAGTGTCCGACTGTTGCCGGATTAGCAAAATACCAGGGTTGTCCGATCCCCGATACCGATAAAGATGGTATTAATGACGAAGAGGATAAATGTCCGACAGTTGCGGGAGTTGCAAGATACCAGGGTTGTCCGATCCCCGATACCGATAAAGATGGTATTAATGATGAAGAGGATAAATGTCCGACAGTTCCGGGAGTAGCTTCTCAACAGGGTTGCCCTGAGATTACAGATGAGGTGAAAAAGACCCTGAGCTATGCTGAAAAGAATGTCTATTTTGCTTTTGCCAGTACAAAATTATTAAGCAAATCATTTGCTGCTTTGAATGAAGTAGTGAAAATATTGAATGATAATTCAAGTCTTAAGCTTAAAATTAGCGGTCATACTGATAATATAGGATCAGAAGAGTATAACATTGGCCTTAGTAATGGACGTGCCGGCTCAGTAAAAGCATACTTAGTTGGAAAAGGAGTTGACGCAAGCCGACTGGAATCGGAAGGCTTTGGAGAATCTGAACCTGTTGTTGACAATAAAACTGCTGCTGGTCGTCAATTGAACCGCAGAGTTGAAATGAAGATTTATTATTAAGGTCAACTATTACAGATATTAAAAACGTCCTGATAAATTATTTTATCGGGACGTTTTTTTTAGATTGGTTGCGACTAAATTTTGAATCCCAGGGTAAACATTATATTTCCTCCATTATCTTTCAGTTCAGCAAAAGTATTTGCTCTCGGAGCATTAACACGGTATGGAAAATTTACATCTCTGTTCAACCGGTGAACATAGGTAAGGTCTAAAAACATTCCTTTATTCCTGTATCCTAATCCCGTGCTTACATTCATTTTTCTTCCTTTCAGTTCTGAGTCTTTATAAGGACTTCCATAATATGAAAAACCCAACCTGGCCATAATGGTTTTAAATTTTAATTCTCCTCCCATTCTGAAATTAAATGTGCCTTTATAAATAGCATCAATAGCATTGTTGTATGGGATAAATTCAGCTTCAGATGCATTTTGTTCAAATGCAGCAAACTGGAGCCATTTATAATTTGTGTATTCAATGTCCGCAGTTATAAAGCCTTTTTGTCTTTCCACTTTTGCTTCCTCTCTAAAAACATAAGAGCCACTGATCAGGAATTTAGCAGGCGTATTTAAAATATACCTGTTATCCGATGATTGGCCACCGGTAAAAACTGAAGAAGCCACACTGTCATATCCATTCCCTGCCCCGAATCTGTTTTCCAGGTTTGCTGCAAACCCTGAATTGATATTTTCTTTTAAGGGCATCCAGGTAGGGGAGTGAAAAGCAAGACCTATCCTGATGAATTCTTTTGGACGATAAATAAATCCGCCTTTGAAATTGAGGCCATAACCTTTTAAAGAATAATTTTCATCGTAAGCTAAAAAACTAAAATCATTATTTGTGTTTCCTGTAGCATCAGATTCCCGGAAATATGTTCTCCGTTCAAAATTGATCAGTGAAATACCCAGACTGGCACCAGCATAAAATTTCCTGCTAAGCTCAGTACCTGCGCCAAAGGTCAACTCGGTTATTCCTCCACTTGATTCAGAGCTGCTTTCCTGGTCTCTCACTGAAGGATTTTCAGAACGTGCTATCACTTCCAGGTTCCCGTTTACCCTGGCAGTATCTACCAGGTAAGTGTATAACGCCATTTTGGTTGGTATAGAAATGGAAGTACTGTTTAGTGCCTGGTCAATCGTGAGATTGGAAGAAGAAAACTCATCTGCAAGTGGTTCCGCAAAACTGCTATAGTCATTGCTTCCTTTATAGTATACACTATTGTTGAAATCTGCCAGTTTTGATACTGTTATGGCAAAAGAGTTTTTACCTCTGTAACCAAAACCACCAAATACAAAGCCGGAAGTTCCCAGGCTTGATCTGGATTGCGATTCACCTGTATTTTCTGAACCTCTGAAATTACTTTTCCCTTTCCCAAACATAAAACCGGGAGTAAGAATAAAATCTGAGGTTTTAAAAAAAGCCAAACCTGCCGGATTAACAAGATTTGCTGTTGCATCACCTCCCAAGGATCCCATTGCCCCGCCAATGGCCTGGTTCCGGGCAGTCCCCTGACTATTATACCAGGATAATTTTAAAGCTTCTTCAGGAGATTGTGAATAAGCGCAGGCAGATAAGAAGAGAAAAAATAAACTAAAGTATTTTTTATACATAAATAATATAATAACAAATTAGGTAATACAAAGCCGGAAACATTTTGAAAGATGTTTCAAAATAAATTCCGGCTTCATGATTGAGTTATTAATTGCCACCTCTTTTCGGACGGCTTACCTCACCAGTACTGCTGCTGCCCGAAGAACTGCTTCCGGAACTGCTGCTGCTATTATTTCCCGATGAAGGATTATAGCTTCTGGATGGAGGGCTGTATGAATTGTTGTTACCGTTTGAAAAAAGTTCTCTTAAAGAAGAGCTTAAACTTTTACTGTTTGAATTATTATATGCAGGTCTTGAATAAGACTCTGATCTCAGCATTCCTTTTGTTACATTATTAACGGTATTATAATTATTGTTTGTATAACTATTCAAATTAAAATGCCTTGGCTTTTCATAACTGATTTGGCTGGTAGGGATTTTTGAATTAACAACAACCACAGTATTTGGGCAATAAGGGTTATAAAAATAATTCCACGAAGTATATGGGTTGAAATACGTGCCATAATAATTGGAATACCTGTAACTGTATCTGTCGTAAGAATACCAATCATCCAGATAGTCCCAGCGGGTTCTGTTTTGAACTTTCATTCTTAAGTAACGGTCATCATAAAAATCATCATTAGTGCTATACCTGTACCTGTCATCTTCCCTGTTCACCCGTACATATTCATCCTGTGGTCTTGCCTGGGAAAAATAAACATCATCAGGAGTTTGACCTGTTTTGTAGGCAGTGGTGCAACTACTGATAATTAGTGTGGTAATTGCCAGAAGTAAAATTTGTTGTTTCATGGCAGACTGTTTAAGGGTTTATAAAATTGAAGTTACTACATTTGCGCCTTATATCCATCGTATTCATTTGAACATCAAATATTTTGCCATTAGGTGTTAAAACAAAATATGAGCTGTTAATTAATTCAGAATTCTAAAAAGGAAAGTGAAATTTTATGAGCAAAGGAATTACAACAAGAGAACAGGATTATTCAGCCTGGTATAATGATCTTGTTATAAAAGGAGGTTTAGCGGATTATTCCGCAGTAAGGGGCTGTATGGTGATTAAACCTTATGGCTATGCTTTATGGGAAAACATGCAGGCTGCTTTGGATAAAATGTTTAAGGATACAGGTCATCAGAATGCTTATTTCCCGCTTTTTGTTCCTAAAAATTTTTTAGAAAAAGAGGAAGGTCATGCTGAAGGATTTGCCAAGGAATGTGCAGTGGTTACCCATTATCGCTTAAAAGCAGATCCGAATAAAAAAGGCTCATTGATGGTAGATCCCGATTCAAAGCTGGAAGAAGAATTGATAATACGTCCTACCAGTGAAGCAATTATCTGGAATACTTATAAAGACTGGATTCAATCTTACAGGGACTTACCACTATTGATCAACCAATGGGCAAATGTGGTGAGATGGGAAATGCGGACAAGGCTTTTTTTAAGAACTGCAGAATTTTTATGGCAAGAGGGCCATACTGCACATGCAACAGCTCAAGAAGCCATTGAGGAAACAGAAAAAATGCTGGGTGTTTATGCCACTTTTGCTGAAGAATTTATGGCTTTACCAGTAATTCGTGGTGTAAAAAGTGAAAGTGAAAGATTTGCCGGGGCGCTTGATACTTATTGCATAGAAGCATTAATGCAGGATGGAAAAGCTTTGCAGGCTGGTACTTCTCATTTCCTGGGACAAAACTTTGCAAAAGCATTTGATGTAAAATTTTTGAGCAGGGAAAATCAGCAGGAATATGTATGGGCCACCAGTTGGGGCGTAAGTACAAGACTAATTGGGGCACTGGTGATGGCGCACAGCGATGATAATGGTTTGATATTACCACCAAAAATTGCACCCGTGCAAGTGGTTATCGTTCCGATTTATAAAGGTGACGAATCGAAGCCTGTGATAGACGCTAAAGCAAATGAAATAATACTAGCTTTAAAAGCAAAAGGCATACGGGTAAAATACGATGACAATGATAATGCAAGGCCGGGTTGGAAATTTGCTGAACATGAATTAAAAGGGGTGCCCATCAGGTTGGCTATGGGACTTCGGGATATGGAGAATAATGTTGTGGAACTGGCAAGAAGGGATACAAAGGAAAAATCTTCAGTTTCCCTTGAGGGTATTGCTGATTATATATCTGGTTTGTTGACAGAAATACAGCAAAGCATATTTAATAAAGCAAAAATTTACCTTGATGATCATATCACCAAAGTTGATAACTGGGATCAGTTTATCGAAGTGTTGGAGAAGAAGGGAGGATTTGTATCAGCACATTGGGACGGCACTTCGGATACAGAGAACCAGATCAAGGAAAAGTCAAAAGCAACCCTTCGTTGTATCCCCTTAAATAACGAACAGGAGGAAGGTGTCTGTATTTTATCTGGCAAACCCAGCAAACAAAGAGTTTTATTTGCTTTAGCTTATTGATTTTCTTTTTTACTATATTGCTTATACATTCAATTTAAGCAATTATGGAAAATACAAACCGACCACAAAACCAAAACTTTTCTTCTGGCCCCAAAGCCCAATTACCAAATGCAACTGCTGTATTGGTATTGGGAATTTGCTCAATCGTTTTCGCCTGTTTTTTTGTAGGTGCCATACTCGGTATTATCGGACTGGTATTGGGATCTAAAAGCAAAAGAATGTATAAGGAAAATCCTTCCGCCTATGAAGGCTTTGGCCAGTTAAATGCCGGCTATATCATGTCAATAATCGGCACATGCCTTGGCGGCTTGTATCTTATTTATTGGATCATCTGGGTGGCTATACTTGGAACAGCTATGTCAGGTATCTGGAATATGGGCATGTAATCAGAAAATTAATTTTCAATTTAAGAATAGTATGTTTCCCTGGCTAGAAAATAACTTGCTCCCTTGCGCATATAAGTCACTTTTTGGAATTGATTGTCCTGCTTGTGGTATACAGCGTTCACTGATCTCTCTTTTGAAAGGGGATTTGCAAGAAAGTTTTTTTATTTACCCTCCTTTAGTATTTGTTTTGCTTGGAATGTTTTTGGGTGTTCTGTATTTTTTAAAACCGGGAATTGTCAAACCTGATTTATTAAAGAGATATTTTTCATTTCTTTTAATGATTGTTATGACTAATTATTTAATACACCTGGCATTGTAATTCTACCATTTTTTATGATTCAAAAATAAATGGCTGAAGCAGGGTTTAAAACTACAAGCCTTACATTTGCCGTCATGGAAGAAGCTGCAAATAGTTTTGAAGTTGGGCGGGTATTACTGATCAATAAGCCTCTTGATTGGACATCCTTTGATGTAGTCAGAAAGATTCGCAACCTGATCCGGATAAAAAAAGTAGGCCATGCAGGTACTCTTGACCCACTTGCTTCGGGGTTGCTGATCATCTGTACGGGAAAATTTACAAAAAGAATCAATGAATTCATGGCCCAGGAAAAAGAATACACCGGCACAATCACCCTTGGTGCCACTACTCCTACCTATGATTTAGAGGGTATTCCGGAAAATTTTAAAGAAACAGATCATTTAACTGAGCAGAAAATAAAAGAGGCTACCAAAGATTTTACCGGTGAGATCATGCAGGTTCCACCAGCTCATTCGGCGATTAAAGTGGATGGTAAAAGAGTTTATGAATTAGCCCGAAAAGGAATTGAGGTAGAATTAAAACCAAGAAAAGTAACTATAAAAAATTTTCAAATTACAAAAATAGAGCTACCTGTAATTTCTTTCCGTGTTATATGCAGCACCGGAACCTATATCCGCAGCCTTGCAAATGATTTTGGAGAAAAAATTGGATGCGGTGCTTACCTGAGTAGTTTATGCAGAACCAGGATCGGCGACTACTTACTGGAGAATGCCATGACAATTGAAGAGTTTGAAAAAGAAATTAATCTTATCAGAAAGCAAAAGGGTAGTTGATACCTAATTGTATAATGCCCCCAAATGGTTTAAAATCATAAAACCATTTATTTCTTCCGGCAATATTAATTGGTTCCGGTGTAGGGTTTTTAATTTTTATAGCATAGTCAAGACGAAGAAGAAAAAAATCAAAATCAAACCGAAGGCCCGTACCAAGTCCGACAGCGAGGTCCGATAAAAAATTTTCAAAAGAAAGTGTGCCATCGGGAAAATCATTATTTTTTTTCAGGAACCAGACATTGCCAATGTCGGTAAACACACAACTGCTGACCAGGAAACCGCCAATTCTTGTTAGGGGAAAACGAAACTCTGCATTGGTTTCAAATTGAAAATCTCCGAAACGAAATGGAATTGAATCTCTCGATTTAACTGTAGAACCCGGACCTAAAGTCCTCAATCCCCATGCCCGCATGCTATTGGGTCCACCTGCATAAAATTGTTTAAAAAACGGAAGGTTGACGTTAATTTTTCTTGTCCTTGTTTCCAATGCAAACCCAGCTCCGGCATATGTCCGGAACACAAATGAAGTTTTTCCAAAATTTATATTACGGATAAATTCAGCATCCAGTTTTACAAATCTGAAAAGGCTGTCAAACGCTTTTGTTTTTATAAGGTTAGTCAGGATTCCTGACTCTTCTAAATTTGTCCTGAAAACATTTGCCGATCTACTTTTTACACTTCGAACCTGGAAACCTGTTTGTGTAGAAACAACGAGGCCGGTATTAAAAATGTTTCTGAAAATAGGCGTGTTTTTAAATATTGTATCCAATAAAGGTCTTGGATTCAGAAAGGTATATTCAATATTGGGGATCTTTATACTGGCAGCCATATTTTTCCCTTTTGTATTTCTCCAGTTGAAATTATAACCCCAGGATGCATTGAGAGATGTTAAATTGAACAGGGTTTTTCTTTCTATATTTCCCAAAGAAAAAGAAAGAACCGATCTGAAATTCTCCCTGTATTTTTCGGGGATCCAGCTTGCATTTGGAATGGGTTTTGGAAAATATATGGAATGAGAGATACTGGCTTGCCTTGTTTTTACAAATTCACCTTTGGTGTCTACTTCAGTTCCATAACGAATATTGGTTGCAGCATGGTTAGAGCTGCGTCCGAAATTTCTGTTGATTAATTGTGTGTTTATACCAATACCCAGTAATCTTTCATCCAGGAAAAAACTGCTGTTATTGCTGCCTTCAATATTGGCAGTAAAAGAATATTTCTCAGCCGGGCTGAGATAAACTGAAAAGTCCACAGTGTCTGTACCTGCTCTGGGCATTTGCTCTATGTTAACCAGCTTCCATGCACCCAGGCTATTGAAACGGTAGATCGTTTTCAGGAATCTTTTTTGATTATAAAGATCTCCTCTTTTAAAAAAGATATTCTCAGCAATGAATCCTGGTTTAAACTGGTTGCGATAGGAAACAATCGTGAAATTTTTGTCAAATAAAAGTTCATCTCTTTTTAATCCTATTGTATCCGCATTGAAATCCGGATATACAGTAGTATGTCCAACAAAATATTTTTTTAATCTGCCAACATCATAACCAGGCCTTAAACGTATTTCTATATTGGCGGTTGGATTCTCCCTTTTTTTTCTCAATTCTTCCAGCAGGAGTATTTGTTCAAACGGATCGAATGTGGGGCGAAGCAGCGAAACATCCAGCGTATCCCAGATTCCTACTAATTCTTCCCGGGTAAATCGTAAATAACCATTATCCCGAAATAACTCAACAAGGCGGTCAAATTCCTGTGAAATGCTTTGAATAGAAAAAGCATCACCTTTTTTCAGAAGACTTTCTGATTTTGAATTTTCAGCTATCTGCTGAAGTTCTGGTTGTATAAATTTATAATGTATGGAATCAAGCTTTACCAGCTTGCCGGGAATTACAGTAAAGTTTAAGGTGGTTCTGTGTTGCGGGGGGTTGGCATCCGGTTTTATCTGCATGATGGTGTCATAGCTGATAGAATCCCTGTAATATCCTTTTGAATTTAACAACGCTCTGATGAATTTAACAGAACGATCAGCATTAACACTGTCATATACCGGTGGTTTTTCCAGAACAGATCTGTTGAATCCTTTATAAAATAGTTTATAAACCGTTCTTACCCTCACACTGTCGTCAAGCTGATTAGCGATCTGTGTATGTAGATTGTTTTTTTCTTCTTTGGAGAAGTTACCTTCAAGATTGATATTTGTTTTGTAAATGAAAGGTTGATTAGCAGGGTAGTGTCTCGGAACTACACTACAAGAAGTCATAAACAGCAAAATAAAACCGGCAACAGCAAAGGCAGAATGTTTTAAAATTGGCTTGTTTATTAACATGGTTAAATAAAAAAAAGTAAGAATGCTTTCAAAAAATCAGGTCAAATATATTCAAAGTTTAAGCCAGAAAAAATGCAGGGATGAAGAAGCATTGTTTATTGCCGAAGGTAATAAGATCGTCGCAGAATTTTTAGAAGAAAAAAAATGTGTGATCAGACATATTTATGCTGTTAAAGACTGGATCGAAAACAACAGGAACAGTACCAGGCATGAGATCACTGAAGTAACTGAAGAAGAATTAAAAAAAATCTCGCAACTTAAAACGCCTAACAAAGTTCTTTTGCTGGCAGAAAAAGTTAAATGGACAGGTGAACCACAAATTAAAAACGGGATATCCCTGTTATTGGATACAATTCAGGATCCCGGAAATATGGGTACAATAATCCGTTTAGCAGACTGGTTTGGGATTCATCAGATTTTCTGTAGCCCTGATTGTGTTGATGTTTACAATCCTAAAGTGGTACAGGCAACCATGGGTAGTATTGCAAGGGTCAGGGTTGAGCCAGCGGACCTGAAAATTTTACTTGAAAAAAATGTGGAAATTCAAACTTATGCAGCGGTTTTGGGAGGGGAGGATGTTTCTGCTTATAAAAAAATAAACCAGGGTATCATTATTATCGGAAATGAATCAAAAGGAATCAGCGATGAAATTTTAAAGCTTGTTAAAAACCGGATAACTATAAAGGGGAAAGGAAAGGCTGAATCATTAAATGCTGCGGTTGCTACAGGGATCATTCTTTCCCATCTTATCTGAATTGAATTGCCTTTACCGGTTGCACATTTCGAACGATATAGCTAGGAATAGTCAGCACGAGAAAACTTACAATCATTGTACCGGCACAAACTGCAGCAATCTGCCACCAGATTATTTTTACTGAAGCTTCACTCATGTAATAGGCTTCCTCATCCAGTTTTATAAAGCCGGTAGCCTGCTGAAGATAAAGGATGGCTAAACCTAATGCCGTGCCTATAATGATGCCTGCTGCTGTAATAATCAGTGAGTGACGAAGAAATATTTTTTGTACAGTCCAGTTACTGGCTCCAATTGCTTTCAATACTCCCACCATTCGGATTCTTTCCAATACAAGGATAATTAAGCAGGTGATCAGGTTAATAATTGCCACCAGGATCATAAAGCCTATCAATACATTACGGGTTATATTTTGCATATTCAGCCAATCAAAAATATTGGGATAAATATTTTTAATTGGTTTTGTGTCCCATCTTTCAGGAAATGCAGGTAAAGCGAAAAGATCTTCACTGGTAGTTTCCATTTTCCGGTAATCATCTAAAAATATTTCATAACCGCCGATCTCATCCGGTTTCCAGTCATTCAATCGCTGAATAAGTTTCAGATCACCTATCGAAAAGTTTTTATCATACTCATCTATCCCGGTTTTATATATGCCTACTACAGTAAGCTTGTCAGGACGCAGTGAACCGTCAGGCCGGATAAAATAGATAAGGATCCTGTCCTCCAGGTTTAAGTTCAATAGTTTTGCTGTATGAGCAGAAACGATGATCTCACGGGAATAGCTGCTGTCATTGTATTGTAACCAGCGGCCTTGTTTTAAAAAAGGTTTCAGGTGGTTGAAGTCATAACTGGTATCCAACCCTTTCATCAGCACACCTTCCATCTCATCTTTGGTTTTCAGAATAGCATATCTGGTGGCAAAAGGATGAATGCTTTTTACCGATGGATCCTTTTTTATGGCAGCGATTGTCTCTCTGTTGATTTCAATGGGAGTTTCTTCAGCAATCGCTACCCGGTCTGCCTGTTTATTCAGCACACGGATATGTCCGCAAAAACTGAAAACTTTATTACTTACCGTTTCCTGGAAACCATTTACAAAAGATAGCGTAACGATCATCACCGCTACACTGATTATAGTGGCAACTACAGAAAGGCGGATGATAAACCCGGAAAAAGATTTATGCCCGCCAGGTTCATTTGATTGGTTAAATGCGATTCGATCAGCAATAAAGCTTGCAACTTTCAACTTGTGTAATTTGTCTTTCAAAAATAACATGCTAAAAAGATTTATCCTCTTTTTATCCATAATTTCACAATAATGTAAAAGAAAACCAGTTTTAAAGCAGAATTTTCATGAAGTATATTTTTTCAATGGTAATTGTTTTGTGTTTCCTGGATACCAGGAGCCAGTTGCCTGACCATACATTTAGATCCGGCATTCATTCCATTAAACTTCATAAGACCGGTGATATTTACAGTTACCCGGTCATTAAACTAAACAGCGCTGAAGAACTTGACCTCTATTTCGACGACCTGGATGCGAACATCAAAAACTATTATTACACTTACCAGCTTTGTAATGCAGACTGGTCGGCTACCAACCTGCACCCTTTTGATTTTATCAAAGGATTTCAATCGGTACGTATCACAACCTATCGAAATTCTTCCATAGCATTTACCCGTTATACTAATTACCAGGCAAGGATTCCGGACAGAAATTGCATTCCCACCCGATCAGGAAATTATTTGTTGAAAGTTTTTCTGGATGGAGATACTTCTAAACTGGTTTTCACAAAAAGATTCCTGGTAGTGGATTCAAAATCTTCAATTGGTGCACAGGTATTGCAACCTTTTAATGGAAATATTTTCCGTTCTCATCAAAAGCTGCAAGTTGCTGTTAATATCAACCCACAGCAAAATGTATTCAGCCAGCAGGACATAAAAGTTGTTTTGTTGCAAAACAATGTCTGGACCTCCGCCATTTATTTATCCAGGCCGAATATTATGCGGGGAAATTATTTTGAGTATAATGATGAAATGACGACTTCTTTTGCCGCAGGAAAAGAATGGCGATGGATCGATCTGAGGAGTATAAAATTAATGAGTGAAAGAATGACCCGTTTGGATAAGCAACCAACAAGAACTGATGTGTATGTAAAGCCCGATGGAGAAAGGCTGCAACAGGTGAACCTGCAATACAGGGATATCAATGGATTGTTTACTATTGAAACCACAGATAATGTCAATCCTTTCTGGCAATCAGACTATGTGTTTGTTCATTTCAGCTTCTATCCTCCCGGAAATAAACCTTACCCGGAAAGAGATATATATGTTTTTGGTGAACTGACCAATTATGCAACCAATGAAAAATCGATGATGGAATTCAATGAAGAAAAGGGAGCATATGAAAAAGTGCTTTTTCTTAAACAGGGATTTTATAATTATTCCTACGTCACGCTACCAGTTAAAAAAGCTGACGAAAAAATTAGTTTTGAATTCACAGAAGGTAATTATTGGGGTACAGAAAATTCTTACCAGGTGCTTGTCTACTATCGTTCTTTTGGCAGTCGTGCAGACGAATTAATCGGATTTTCCACACTGAATTCTTTTTTTCAACGTCCGGGTGGTTATTAAATTAATTACTTCCTTTAAAAAAATCAATTCACTTATCTTTGCGCCGGCAGGTCTTACACGACCAGCTCCTGCCGAACCTCCCCAGGGTCGGAAGACAGCAAGGATAGGCGGTTGTAGCGGTGCGATGTGAGTAGCCTGCCATTTTTTTTATTTAAGATTGTTGATTTAATAATTTTAAATTTATCTCCAGTCTTAATTTTTTTTTATGAATGCAAATGAACTTCAGCAAAGATTGAAAAGCTTTGCTTACCGGATTGTACCTCTTTGCGAATCACTTCCAGCAAAAAAAATAAGTAAAATTATTGAAGTCCAGTTATTACATTCTGCTTTTTCAGCAGCAGCTAACTACAGGGCTGCATGCAAAACCCAATCTGCTAAAGCATTTACTTCTAAATTAAGCATTGCATTTGAAGAAATAGACGAATCTTTATTCTGGTTAGAAGCAATTATTGATTTAAAAATTATGAATCAAAAAAAATTAGAACTAATTTCAAAGGAAGCTGATGAATTGACAAGAATTTTAGCTTCTTCAAGAAAAACTGCTCAAAAAAAAGCAATTAAATAATTACTCAATCTTCAATTTTAAATATTAAATAAATTATGAAATTTTTTATTGATACTGCCAATTTAGCCCAGATTAAGGAAGCTAATGAATTAGGAATTTTAGATGGCGTTACCACAAATCCATCTTTAATGGCAAAAGAAGGAATTAAGGGAGAAGCAGCCATCATGGCACATTATAAAACAATTTGTGAAATGGTGGACGGGGATATTAGTGCTGAAGTGATTTCAACTGATTTCGATGGAATAGTTGCTGAAGGAAAAAAGCTTGCAGCCATTCATAAAAATATTGTTGTGAAAGTTCCTATGATTAAGGATGGAGTAAAAGCGATTAAATGGTTTACCCAAAACGGGATCAGAACTAATTGCACACTGGTATTT
Source organism: uncultured Chitinophaga sp. (assembly GCA_964581455.1). Lineage (GTDB taxonomy): Bacteria > Bacteroidota > Bacteroidia > Chitinophagales > Chitinophagaceae > VBAS01. The sequence continues at coordinate 19,016 of CAZOOT010000041.1, forward strand.
TCAGCCGGCCAGGCCATATTATGTGCCAAAGCAGGTGCGGCATATGTTTCTCCTTTTATTGGAAGGATTGATGACAGCGGTTGGGATGGTGTTCAGCTGATCGCACAGATCGCAAATATTTATGCCATCCAGGGATTCAAGACAGAAGTACTTGCAGCTTCAATCCGTAATCCAAATCATATTATCAGCTGTGCAGAAGCAGGTGCTAATGTTTGCACATGCCCGCTGGATTCCATTCTCGGATTATTAAAACATCCTTTGACAGATATAGGTCTTGCAAAATTTCTTGAAGACGCAAAGAAGACGCAATAAAACAAATGATGAATCCCGGATTACCGGGATTTATTTTTTGATTTTGTTTTTCCTTTCATCACTTCCTCTTTGGTTGGCAGCTTTTCATCATCTGTTTTTTTCCTGATCCAGATAGTTGTTTCTTTCCAGATACCGGGTTGATCTTTCAAAACAGCTTTCACAATTACCTTTTCTGCTTTGCATTCTGAAGGAAGTATTAATTCATTGCCTTCAAAAATTCCGTAAGAAGCAGTGAAACTGATCTCTTTTTCGGTCAATGGCTTCCATTTTCCATTGGATAGTTTACCATCCACATTGATATAGTTATGCGTTCCTTTTTTAAGGCTGTCAGTATAAAGATGAAAATAAATACTATCTATTTTCTGTGCATTGGCAGAAGCAATAATTATTAATAAAAAAGAAAGCACCAAAAATCTTTTAGTTTTCATTTCACAGTTTAGTTGCAAGTTATGTGCTAATAGTTGTATGGGTTGTTAAAATAAATGTGAAGCCTTGATCTTTTTATGCCAGAAAACATAGGATATTATTCCAGGTATGACCCAGGCTAACAGGGTCAACAACATAGGATCAAAAGTGCCTGCTGCAGCAACAGCAGAATAAAGGGCTCCGGTGAGGTCGAAAAACAAACCTGCATAAGCCCATTCTTTTATTCTTTTAAATCCGGGAATTAAAATGACAATCACTCCCAGTAATTTGGCAACGCCAATAAAGGGTATTATATAAACCGGGAATCCCAGATAATCATGTATAAGTTTTACAGAATCCTCACTTGTCAGCATATTTGGGATGGCAGAAAAGGCCATTAGACCGGCAAATATTATTGTTGAAATCCAGTAGATAGCATTGTTGGTTTTGGTATTCATAAAAAACTTTTTTTGAAGTTAAATATTTATATCCTGGCAAATGAATTTTTAAGTTTAAAACTGTTTTTTTAATCCATATGATCAATGCCTGATAGTTACCTGCAAAATTGAATAACAGAAATATCAATGATTATATTTTGACAATCCTGACAACCCAAATTTGGTATACCTGAGGTCTGTTTTTATTATTTATATTATTTTAATGTCTTTTGGTAATATTCCCGGGAAAAAGATTTTTCAAGGGATTTATCAAAAAAGGCATTTCATCTTATCAGTGAAGTAATATTTATGACAAGGAGTAATTGTTTCAAATTGTAGAATGGTTCTTCATTCTTCCCGTTATAGTTTCAAGACTGGTCTTTAATTTATCTATTGCTCCGTTTACAGCCTGTTCCAATGTATCTGCAAATTCTGTAACAGCGATTGGTTGTTTGCCTGCCAGCCTAGCTTCGATCATACATCTTTTATCATTCTGTCCTTTTTTATCACCATTCTCGTCTGATAAATGGATTTCCAGTCTTGTTATATGATCACTGAACCTGTCTAACTCTTCTGAAAGAATGTCATTTATCTTGGTGCCAAAACCCTGGCTGATGGTTAAATTATTGTCAGCATTAATTTGAATAGTCATTTTTTGTTTATGTTTTTTTATTAGTTATTAATATAAGCAAATTAGGTGGTTATTGAACTATAAAAATTATATAGTTGTTAAAACTATTTACAAAATTCACATATCAGGAATGAAAAAATATTCCATTCTGAATCTCCAGGCATCATTTTATTTTGTTGCAGATAAAGACAATACCCAGGCGGGTTGAAGCTGTCTTTCTTTTTGTTCTGTAATTCAAGTTTTGTGGTATATATGAAAAATACTAAAATCGTCCACAAGTCATTTTAAACAGTCCTTAAAATTTTTTCCATTTTACGTCCTTTCGCCAGTTCATCCACCAGTTTGTCCAGGTACCTTGCCTGTTGGGTTAACTTATTTTCAATTTCTTCCACCCTGTAGCCGCAAATTACGCCGGTGATGAGATGCGCATTTGGGTTTAGTCTTGCCTGCTGAAAAAAATTTTCAAACGTCACTTTTTTATCAATAAGTTCCTGTAGCTTTTTTTTATTATAACCGGTCAGCCATTCAATTACCTGCTGCAATTCTTCTTTTGTTCTGCCTTTCTTCTCCACTTTTGTGACGTAGTGCGGATATACCGAAGCGAATATCATTTTCCCAATCCGTTCATCATGATGTGCTGTACTGTTCATATTTTCTGATATGGGTTTATTTTTAAATTTATTTCAATCTTTCTGATTTTCCTTTTCTTTTTACTATATTTTTATAGTCCCATTGAATTTCTACTGATTTTTTCAGCCAGCGTTTTAAATCCTTTGTCCTGATCTCATTAACATTATTGAAGAAAACAGAGGTATCCTTAAATTTTTTACCTCTTATATTTAAGTCTTCCTCTTCAAAATCTGCTCCGCTCCAAAACATCAGCCTGATCCCTGCTTTTTGTTTGCTGTATCCCACAATGGGGTTGCCATCTAAAAACCAAACAGGGTGGGAGTGCCAGATTTTAAATTCTGCTGAGGTCAGTTCCTTATCTATAATTGCAGCAAGCCGGTTGCAAATTTCTATCTCGCCCGGAGTTTGTTTGTCATTGTAAGCTTTAATTTCTAAGTACATAGTTGAACTTTTAAAATTGGGTAACCAACCGGAATACTAAAGTAGAAATTTTATTCAAAAGCTAAATAGTAAAAGTCAAGCTGGGACAAAAAGCTGAGCAGCGAACCGAAAGATGAAACACTGGATTCGTTAGCCCCAATAGCATACATAGGATACTTTTGTTAGCTGCATGTGCTACCCTCACCACGAACCTGTGTAGATCAATGTTTGCAGGTACTTTATTAGAAGCAACTAGTCGTTTCGCCACACAGTAATCACTTCCGAAAAGGTTTTGCAGTGGCGCAACGCATAACAAGGGCGAGAAAGGTAAAAGATTAGTTGTAACTTGGAACTCTAAAACTAAAAGAGGATGAATCCAAACAAAGCATTATGGGAAAAAGGTGACTTTACCCGAATAGCAGAATGCATGCGAGAAAGCGGTGCTTCACTGGTTGCTCAATTGGGAGTTACCAAAGGTCTTAACGTTCTTGATTTGGGTTGCGGTGATGGCACCACAGCGATACCTGAAGCAAAACTCGGTGCTAATGTTTTAGGCGTTGATATAGCAAGAAATCTTGTTGAAGCAGGAAACCTCCGTGTAAAATCTGAAGGGTTGGCTAATTGTACCTTTCAGGAAGGAGACGCAACCGATTTAAATGAACTGAAGGATGAGAGTTTTGATTTAGTGGTAAGCATCTTTGGTGCGATGTTCGCTCCCAAGCCATTTGATGTGGCTAAGGAGATGGTTCGTGTTACCCGTAAGGGTGGAAGAATAGTGATGGGGAACTGGATTCCGGGAGACCCTACGCTGGTAGCGCAAATACTGAAGATAAGTTCCGCTTATACGCCTCCGCCACCCGATGGATTTATTAGCCCGATGCTATGGGGTGTAGAGAGTAATGTCACAGAGCGTTTTGAAAATGCAGGCCTGCCGAAAGAAAACATATCATTTGTCAGAGATACTTTTACATTCAATGCACCTTATTCGCCAACAGAACTCGTCAACACGTTTAAAACCTACTACGGACCTACAATGAATGCTTTTGAGGCGGCTGAAAAAAATGGAAAGGGTTTAGAATTGCAGAATGAATTAGAAGTTTTGTTTAACAGCCAAAATAAAAGTAACACGGCTAATGCCACTTCCATACCTGCCACTTTCTTAAGGGTGACAGTTAAACGTTGAGAAACTATTTTTTTTATTTCGGCAGCTGTGGTTTTCTGTCAGGTTAATTTCTTGCAGTCAGTTTCAGGTTAGCAGTGTCCCGCAAGCATTCTGACTAACGTTTTACAAGTTATTAATTTAAAGTTGTAAACCGAGGTCATTGGTTGTGATGTAAAATTTATGAATAAGGCGTTTCATTTCGATTAGTTTTCTTTTTCTTTTCTGGTCGAGGAACTCATAGGTAGAAGGTGGTGAGTAAGGGATTGAAAGGGGTAAGGCTTCAAAATCAGGGAAGGCTACACATTGGCTATAACGGCCAGAGCTTGGCGAAGTACGGGTAATAGAATTACGTCGCCCCCGGCTGACCGCTGTTGAGTAAAGATAAAAAGTTGATGATATATTCTACAGCTAAATTTTTAATGTCAAGCTGGATATGAAGATGCACAATGAACCGGACGATGAAACACGGATTACGTCACCCCCGTATTTTGCCAAACTCCCTGTTACCTGCATGGCCTTCGTCGCTCCGAATTATTTTGATATGTTAATTAGTAATGACTTGTCAACCGTTGGTGTGTCTACTGTGAAGTGTCGCCTTGTGCGGATGGGGTGTTTTGACTCGTCCTAAAAAAAGTTTACAGTTTAATTGATTAATCCTGCTATAAGTTTA
>CAZOOT010000042.1:0-23323 GCA_964581455.1 uncultured Chitinophaga sp.
CTTTGTAAAAACGAAGTATTAACTTCATGCAGCTATACACGTATCCTTTCCTTCATTTTATTACAAACCAACTACCCATGTCATGATGATTAAAAGACGAGTCTTTATTCCTGTTTGCTTTATTTTAGTAAATATAATAGCAACCGAATCCGTACTTGCACAGGTAAAAATTAATGGATCTGTCACTACTGATACCGATAAACCTTTTGAAAGCTCTAATGTTTTATTATTAAATAAAACAGATACGGCTTTAGTAAAAGGAACTATTTCAGGTGACTTAGGCAACTTCAGTTTCCAGAATATAAAACCCGGTAGTTATATTATCAGCGTCTCATTCAGTGGTTATAAAACCTACTTCAGCAACGAAATAACTGTTGGCAAAGAAGAAATAAATATCGGAATTATTAAGTTACTAAAGGAGGATAAGGAATTATCAGCAGTAACTGTTGTGGCACGCAAACCTATGTTTGAACAGAAGATTGACCGGATGGTTATTAATGTAAAAAACAGTATTACTTCTGCCGGAGGAACTGCTCTGGAAGTATTGGAAAAATCACCGGGGGTGGTAGTGAACAGGCAAAGTAACAGTATAGCGATGAATGGTAAAGATGGTGTTGTGGTTATGATCAACGGGAAAATATCAAGAATGTCTTCAGATGCATTGGTGCAAATGCTTGCGGGAATGAATGCTTCTAATATTGACAAAATTGAACTGATAACAACTCCTCCTGCAAATTATGATGCAGAAGGAAATGCGGGGTTTATTAATATTTTACTTATCAGTAATCCAAACAAGGGTTTAAACGGTTCTTATTCCTTAACGATGGGTTATGGAAAAGGATATACTCCTGCCGGATCATTAAATTTTAATTACCGGAATAAAAAAATCAACCTTTTTGGTGATTATTCTTTTACATGGAACAATCAGGAACAGCAGTTTGATTTTTACCGCAGGTATACTCAGCAGGGGATAACAACTGAAAACATTACCCAAACTTTACGGAATCCTGAAGATGGCAATCACACCGCAAGGTTGGGAATAGATTTCCAGATTACCCCAAAAACTGTAATTGGCGTTTTAATTGGTGGCTATAACAGTAAATGGTTAATGAATGCAAACAATACCTTGTCTATTGTAAAAAATAATGTATTGGACACAATAGTTTCTGTTATGAACACTGAATTGAACCAATGGAAACATATAATGGGCAATATAAATTTTTCACATACAACCAGGAAAGGAGAAACAATTACAGCCGACCTGGATTATTTACATTATACAGATAATAATCCAAATGAATACACCAATAAGTATTATAATAGTTCCGGCACATTGATAGGCCATGAACAAACAAGAAGCAGCAAGCTTACGCCGTTAAAAATCTGGGTAGGTAAAATTGATTACAATAAAAGTATAAGTAAAAAAGTAAATGCTGAAGCCGGCGCCAAGCTTGCTCTGTCACAATTTTCCAATACGGTAAATGTGGAAAACGGCGGTCAGAACAATTGGGTAACTGACCCTGACCTTTCTGCTGAGTATAAATTGAAAGAAGATATTGCTGCAGTTTACACTGCAGTTAATATTGAAGCGTCTGCTAAAACGAATTTGAAACTTGGATTAAGGTATGAATTCACCACTTCCAACCTTGGAAGTGATAAACAACTAAATATTGTTGATCGTAAATATGGGAGATTTTTTCCAAGTATCTTTCTTACACAAAAACTGGATGATGATAATTCTATCAATTTATCCTACAGCCGTCGTATCACAAGGCCTACGTTTAAAGACATGGCACCTTTTGTAATTTTTATTGATCCTTATACATTCTTTTCTGGTAACAGCGGATTACAACCAGCTTTTTCCAACATATTTAAAATTGATTTCCTGCATAAAGACTTAGTGTTATCTGTTTCTTATACAGAAGAAGATGGATCAATCGCCAATTTTCAACCCAAACTATCCAAAGACAATAAACAGATTTACGCTTCAGAAAACCTAGATAATATAAAAACGTTGAATATCAGTTTGTCAATTCCCTTTACCATCACCAAATGGTGGAATATGCAGAATAATATCCAGGGAAACTCGCAGCAACTGAATGCAAACTTCACCAACGGTCCCTTCCGTTTAGTGCAGAAGAACTTCAGTTTAAATAGCTCTCAGAATTTTACCTTACCTAAAAACTTCAGTATTGAGTTATCCGGGTTTTATCAATCAAAAGCCTTATTTGGAGCATCCGTTTTTAAAGGTTCCGGGATGACAAATTTTGGTATGCAAAAAAAATTTGGAGATAATAACAACAAACTAAGGTTTGCGATAACCAATCTCTTTGACGGTGGCGCCTGGAGAGGCGTAACAAATATTCCATATGAAAACATTTATGTTGAAAATTATTTCAGATTTTCTCAGCGTACATTTAAACTTACATACTCACAAAGTTTTGGAAACAAAAAACTCAGGGACAAACGTAATCGTAATTCGGCATCAAATGAAGAACAGAGAAGAATGAACTGATCATCAGTAGCGCCAAGCAGCTTGATTTCCTCCGATTTCATGTAGTTTATCTATTATCCAAGTGCTGATTGGATATTTTTTTAATCTTATTTATTTTGCAACAATACACATAGTCACGAAGAAAAAAATCCTGATGTCGATCATATTAACTTCGTGAATCCTTTGTTTTAGAGCCTTTGTGGCTCAATTTACTTTTTGAAAAAATAATTTATGGATTTTGCAACAATTAAAGAAGCACAAAAAAGAATTCAACCATTTATTAAAAGAACTCCGCTTGAACACAGTCAATCACTCAGCAAATATTTAGGAACAAACGTCTGGGTGAAAATGGAACTCTTTCAAAAAACGGGAGCATTTAAAGTACGCGGCGCATTTAATAAAATGCTCAGTTTGTCTGATGATGAAAGAAAGCGGGGAGTGGTGGCAATCAGCGGCGGCAACCATGCACAGGCCATTGCTTATGCTTCCAGTGTGCTGAACGTGGATGCTGTTGTGCTCATGCCTGAAACCACGCCGCAAAATTATCTGGATGCAACTAAAAACTATGGAGCTAAAGTTGACTTGCAACCAAATATCAATGCTGCCTTTACGAAAATAAAAGCCTATGAAGCGGAAGGAAGAGTTTTTATTCATCCCTTTGATGATCCATTGGTGATGGCAGGGCAGGGTACATTGGGTCTGGAGATCATGGAAGACCTGCCGGAAGCAACAGATATTTTTATCAGCATAGGGGGAGGCGGTTTTGCAGGCGGCGTATCCACAGCCATAAAAGCTGTTAAACCCGAAGTAAAAATTTGGGGCGTAGAAACAATTGGAGCAGATGCTATGACAAAAGCAATAGAGGCCGGGCATCCGGTTGAATTGCCTGCCATTACTTCCATTGCCAAAACACTTGGTGCTCCTTCTGTTTCAGATCAGACTTTGGCTTTGGCGCTAAAGAATCTGGAAAAAGTGATTCTTGTACCGGATGAGGAAGCATTGATAGCACTTGAATTTATTTTAGAAAGATTAAAAGTATTAACCGAGCCGGCTGCTTCCTGTACGCTGGCTGCTGCATTACGATTGAAAAATCAATTCAATAAGAATAATAATGTTGTGTTGATTTTTTGTGGCGGGAATCTTTCGCTGAGTGATTTGTGTAAATATACCTGGCAAAAATAAAATTTACTTTTTTACTTCGATGCTTGTCTCTATGTATCATCAAAAGAAGAAATGTGAAGACAAGCAACTTGCATCCATTTTATATAAACACTTTCTGGGGCGGGAAGAACCTGACAAGATAGCTTTCACTATCAGAAAGTAGAGAAGAACCATTGGCAAGAAAACAATTTGATATATTATTATAATGACTTTAAAAATTCTACTAAGTCCTGTTTTTCTTTGGTTGTTAATTGTAAAGTCAGATAGTTATTGTAATGATTAACCACGTCAGTCAGGGTTGTAAATCTGCCATCATGATAAAATCCGCCTTTTGTCTTTGTAAATAATCCACCTAAAGGTGTAGTGCGGTATTTACCGGTGGGCGAACGCATCGCATCAAAATCATCAATTCCAATTTCGGCAGCCGTATGTAAAATATTGTCAGCGTATATTGGAAGCTTATGGCAGGTAGCACATTTTGCTTTAGTAAGAAAAATGGTTTTTCCTCTTGCGGCTGTGGCCTGGTTAAAACTATTATTCTGTGGTTTTGGTGCATCCAATGAATGCTGATAGGCACGAAGGGCTGGTAATTTTGATGTGATCAGATCCGGATTATTCACCACATTATAGAATTGATTTTCGACAGCTATCGGATATTTCACAGGGTCATTCAAACGAGGGTCTGAAAAATTACCTTTTCCATGCATTTCAAGGGTGCCAACAAATGAATTCCAATAAGAAATATCTCCCCATCCGGTATATGTCGTAAGGTCAATACCCTTCAAACCAAATGCCGCCGGAATAAGATTTGCTGCAATTTGTCCGTCAGGTCGAAAAGCTTTACCATCCATAAACAAAATGGCGGGATACTTGCCGGGTCCCCACATACTCAATACCTGTCTTAATGTTGGCTCACTTACATGTAACATATCGGCGATTGGTTGTGCATTATCAGTTAATGAAATAATAGCACCTACATTCAGATCTCTATTTGGCCAGCCATCAAGTCTTTTTCCAATGCCTGTTGCAAAAGAATTGTCAACAGTTGAATGACAAGAGGCGCATGTAATACCGATTGATTGTAAAATTCCACCCTGATTAAAATTTGCTTTTACACCGACAACTGCATTTAGTTTCAGCAATGCCAGTGTGCTGGCCGGTTCAGTCAGGCTTATTGCACCTGAAATTATACCCGCCACTACATCTGGTGGCAATGCTTCAGCATCTACTTTCAAGCCTACAGCTAATGCTGTGTTGGGGCTGACACCAGGGCCATAACCTCCATTAGCTTCACCGGCTATTGCTTTATCTATATGTAAAAGGCCACTCCAAAAATCCTCATCTCCAAATGCGTCAAAACGAAATATTTGCTTTCCTTCTTCAACCAGACTCTGCTTTCCCTCATTCATGCTACTTTGTTGTTTGAGCATTGTCATCTCGACACTGTCGTCAGCTTTTCCGATTTTAGTACATTGGGTAATTGCTATAAAAGCTATCAGTGAAAGGATGACCAATGTTTTCTTTTTGTTCCGCATAAAAAACGTTTAAGGTATTATGATGATTGTTTTATCAGTTTATAATACGAACGCCGGAACTGCTGCTCCGTTTTTTTTGCTGATGTTAATTAAGATTGGAGTAAGTCAAGTATTTATAAGTTACAGAAACTGGAAAGTGCTTTTCATATACCTTAATAAAGAAACCTATAACCAATCCCACTTTATAAAATTGATTGTTTTCGCCAGCAGAACTGTTATATAATTCTGTGAAAAATTTATATCATTCATAGATTTCAATTGCTTGATATTGTTTTTGTATCAGCATAATTATTTAAAAAAAATCGCTACCACTGCAAGGAAGTGGGGAAGCACAAAGATCATACAGTAAGTTCAAACATTTATGTCAGCCCCGGATCTTGCCGGAAGATCATTTCAAAAAGTAAATTGATATTTTAGTTTGCTTCGGGTTACTTAACAATTTCAAATATCTCAAAAGAAAAAATCACCCTGTTGAAGATGTGTGAATTTTGTAAATTTTAAATAAATAAGTATAACATCCGTGCCTGAAATTAAGTTGATCTTTGAAATCAGATTGTATAGATAATTTTCCCTGTAACCATGCAATAGAAATGGCAATCTTAACTTAATCGCAGCGAGTTACATTGGGGGGCTTGATAAAACAGCAGCAAATACCACCTGAAAAAAAGGTAAATCGAAAAATGCGTAAAAGCAGGATGTACTATTATAATTCGCATCAGGAAAGGATTTAAAACTTTACAGTTTAAATCAATGTTATTAGTGCCAATAAAAATAAAACTATGGATAAAAAAAATAATCTTCGAAAACCCGATACGGCAGAACTGGAAAAATCCAGATCACACATCATTGTTGAGATCATTGAATATGTACCAAATTCTGTAGTGATCAAAACAATTATAAAAAAATCAACAGGCAATATAAGTGTGATGTCTTTTGACGGAGGCGAAGGATTAACGGAAAAAACGTCTCCCTTTGACACCTTTGCCCAGATCATTGAAGGGAAAGCTGATATTGTTATAGATAAAATTTCTCATTTACTCCAAGCAGGTCAGGGAATAATAATACCTGCACATTCACCCAATCATATAAATCCAAACGGCCGTTTTAAAATGATATTAACCATAATTAAAAGCGGGTATGAGTAGATTCCGTTATTTTAATACACGGTCATTAAAAAACCAGGCAGGATAAAATCTTAAAAGGTAATATGACTCAGGAACCTTTATTTAGTACAAAAAGCAATACAATAACTAATGGTAATTACGGCTATCCGGCCAACCCGATTACTGAAACCATTATTAATGGATTTTTTACGATAGATCGTAAATGGATTGTAAAAGTATGGAACAAAGCAGCGGAAAAAATATTAGGAGTTCCGGCAAAAGACATGATTGGAAAGAATCTATGGGAAAAATTTGCAGGGATCATTCCAGTAAATTTTTACAGCATTTACAATAAAGCCTTTCAGCAGAAAATGCCTGTTCATTTCCAGGAATATTGGGGAGAAATGGGAGCATGGTTTGATGTCATTGCTTATTATTCCGACGATACTTTATCTGTTTCATTTAAAAGCAGTAACCAGGTACTCAACCAGGAATATCCTAAAAGTCCGGAACAGCGGTTGAAGATTGTAAACGAACTATACAGGTTGGTTACGAATGTTACCAACGATTGCCTTTGGGAATGGGATCTGCAAACGAAAGAAATTTTCTGGATAGATGGTGGCCATGAAAGAGTTTTTGGATACAAAATAAAGAATGCTCTTATATCTCAAAGCTTTTGGGAGAGCCGCCTGCATCCTGAAGATAAAAAAGGTGTTTTGATACGATTGAGTAAAACTATAGCTAAAGGAGCCGGCAATATATGGGAAGATGAGTACAGGTTTCAAAAGGCCAATGGAGATTATGCCTTTGTACACGACCGGGGGCATATTATATATGATGCCAATAAAAAAGCTATCCGAATAATCGGTGCCACTCAGGATATTACTGAAAAAATCTTATTGGGGAATAAATTAGTACAAGAAAGATACTCTATGCAAAGAGAACTCACTGCTGCCGTTTTCGCTGCACAGGAAAACGAACGAAGTGAAATTGGAAAAGAACTGCATGATAACCTGGGACAGATACTTGCCGCTACCAAAATGTATCTGTACATGGCAGGAAAGTCTGAAAAGAATCGTGATGAATTTCTTAAAAAATCTAACGATAATCTGGAGAATGTTATAGTTGAGATTCGCAAAATCGCCAAAATACTGGTTATTCCCCCTATCAGCATCATCAGCCTGATTGATAATATAAAAAATTTATTGAGTGACCTGGTCCCTGTTAGCAAAGTAAAAATCAATTTTTATCATAAAGACATTCTGGTAGAACGACTAGATAAAAAGATTCAGATAACAATTTTCCGCATTATACAGGAACAGGTGAATAATATTTTAAAACATGCCCATGCTTCCAGTGCTTCCATTGATTTAAAAATGCAGAAAGATCAGGTCTCATTGATCATTTCAGACAATGGCAGGGGTTGCGATCTTTTAAAAGAATATGATGGTGTGGGTTTATTAAATATTAAAAGCAGGGCAGACTTATATGGCGGAACCCTTTCCCTTATGTCTTTGCCCGGTAAGGGTTTTGAACTTAAGGTATTGCTGCTATTAAAAGGCCAGAAAGATATTTCTGTATAATTTTAATTGAAGAGAGGATTTTAAAGGGTGCTTTCCGGATTTCATTTCCACCCAGGGTCATGCCTGGAGAGGATTTCAAAAAAGACAGCCGGGCCCATCAATCACTTATCCAACTAAATTGATATTCCACCGGGGCCTTTAAACCACGTTCAGCAATTTTTTTGAAACGGTCGGGGAGACTCATTAAATAATCTCGGGCCTTTTCGGCGGCTGCGGTAAGGCTGCCGATGTTGGCAATATCCCATTCCCGTATCAGCGATTCTAAGATATGGGTATAATCGAGGCTGGTATAAACACCGAGGCGCTGGGCCGCATCGCTGAAGTGTGCATAAGTTTTACCAATGGTTTCGCCGGCCTGGCGCATGAAATGAGCTGGCATCACAATACGTTTGCGCATCATACTTTCAAAAGCCAGCATCATTTCGCTGGCATCTATCTCAAATATCTTTGTTACAAAACTTTTATATGCTTTGGCATGTCGTGCCTCATCGGCAGCAATAACACCACAGATCTGTGAGAGCTGGTTGCTGCCATGTTTTTTTGCCAGCGTAGCTGTGCGCCGGTGAGAAATATTCGTGGCCAGTTCCTGGAAAGAAGTATATACAAAATTTTTGTAAGGATCCCTTGCCGTTTGTATATCCATACCATCGGCGATTAAATGCTGTGTACTGATTTCCATCTGCCGCATATCGACACGACCGGAGAGATACAAAAATTTATTCAGCAGATCACCATGGCGATTTTCTTCTGCTGTCCACATTCTTATCCATTTGCTCCAACCCTGCGGTTCTTCTTTTGATATACCATCAACATCCATCAGCCAGCTTTCATAAGTGGGTAAAGCTTCTTCGGTAATGGTATCGCCAACAAGAACGGCGAGGTAATCATAGGGCAGATCTTTACATTCGGCCCGCAGTTCTTTTATCTCTTTATAAAAATTTTCATGGGTGCTTACCGGCAAGAAATCGGTGGGCTGCCAGATAGAATCGATTTTTTTCAGAAATTCATCAATGATACTCTCAATTTTTTGTGCAAGGAAATGCATCACTTCTATTCGGGATGATTTTAGTTTTACTTCGTACATAACAAGTAGTTCAGACAGTTCCTGCTGTCATGATTTTATTTTTTAAACAATAGCCAATTAAATTTAAGATTCATTCTTTATCCTGGTGTTACAGGATTTTTTAAAAAGTTTACATAATTCATAGATTTTAGTCATGTTCTCAGCAAAAGACAATCGTTACCTTTGTATACCAAAGTCAAAAAGTTTAAAGTAAAAATTCAAAAATATTATGGCGAAAGAAGTTTATATACTATCAGCAGTAAGAACACCCATTGGAAGTTTCGGTGGATCATTAAAAGATTTTTCAGCAACACAACTTGGTGCAAAAGCTATTAAAGCAGCATTGGAAAAAGCCGGAGTAAAACCTGAGCAAATACAAGATGTACTAATGGGTTGTGTATTGCAGGCCAATCTTGGACAGGCACCTGCAAGACAGGCAGCAAAATTTGCAGGATTACCAAACGAAGTAGCATGTACTACTGTAAATAAAGTTTGTGCCAGTGGTATGAAAGCAATTGCACAGGCAGCGCAAAGTATTTTATTGGGTGATGCGGATATTGTAGTTGCAGGTGGAATGGAGAGCATGAGCAATGTTCCTTATTACAGTCCCTTGCTTCGCTGGGGAAATAAATATGGTGACGTTACTTTAATTGATGGTCTTGCCAAAGACGGTCTTACTGATGTATATGATGGCAAAGCAATGGGTAATGCTGCAGAACTTTGTGCAAAAGAATGTGGCATCAGCAGGGAAACACAAGATGCATTCGCCATTGAAAGTTATAAAAGAAGTCAGGCTGCATGGGAGGCAGGTAAGTTTGCCAATGAAGTAATTTCGGTAGAGATTCCTCAAAGAAAAGGCGATCCTGTAAAAATGGATAAGGATGAAGAACCTTATAATGTAAAGTTTGATAAAATACCCGGTTTACGTCCCGCATTTCAAAAAGACGGAACCGTGACTGCGGCCAATGCATCTACGATGAATGACGGTGCAGCAGCGCTGGTTTTAATGAGTAAAGAAAAAGCAGACGAGTTAGGATTGAAACCAATTGCAAAAATTCTTTCTTATGCCGATGCGGAACAGGCTCCGGAATGGTTTACGACGACACCATCGCTTGCAGTTCCAAAAGCGGTTGCAAAATCCGGATTGAAAATGGAGGACATTGAATACTGGGAACTGAATGAAGCTTTTGCCGTTGTGGGAATTGAAAATACCAAAAGGATGAAACTGGATCCTGCAAAAGTGAATGTGCATGGCGGAGCAGTTTCAATAGGTCATCCGCTTGGTTGCAGTGGTGCAAGAATTATTGTTACCCTTATAAATGTATTGAAAGCAAATAATGCGAAATATGGTGCGGCGGGAATTTGTAATGGTGGTGGTGGCGCATCAGCTATGGTAATAGAAAATGTAACCCCCTAAATCCCCCTAAAGGGGGACTTGCTGCACACAACCCCTGTTTTTGAAAATAGTTTTGATGAATGGACTCTTCAATAGCCCGAGATTTTTTTGGTTTTGAATTTTGACTTTTGCGTTGCGTTCGCTGCGCCTTTGCGAGAAATATTTTTTCGTATCTTTTCTTCAAATCATTTGTATGAAAAAAATATTTGCTATATCGTTTTCGCTGTTTGCTTTTTTGTTAGTAGAAAGTAATTTTTCAAGTCAAACAGGAATTACCGGAGCATGGACAGCAAAACAAGGGAACACTACATTCACACTGGTTTTCCAGGACGGCTATTTTTCGTTGGTGAATTTTGATTTCCCAAATAAAATATTTCATCATTCCTACGGCGGCACATTTACTGAAACCGGCGGGCAGTTACATGCCAATATTGAATTTGACACGAAACATAAAGATGCTGTAGGTACACATAAGCATTTTTCATTTTCCATAGTAGGTAATACGCTGAAACTGGATCCCGGAAATGGAATCAGTGAATGGACAAGAGTAGATGATGGTAAAGATGCCTTAGCCGGAAATTGGCGGATCACCGGCAGAATGAATAATGGCCAGATGCAGGAAATTCCATTAAGAGCCAGAAAGACTTTGAAACTTATGTCCGGAACAAGGTTTCAATGGATGGCCATCAATACAGAAACTAAAGAATTTTCCGGAACAGGCGGCGGTACCTATTCTTTTAAAGACGGAAAATATATTGAGAACATCGAATTCTTTTCCCGTGACAGCAGCAGGGTAGGTGCTTCACTTTCTTTTGAAGGAAGTGTGAAAGATAAAGTATGGACGCATAAAGGTCTTAGCTCAAAAGGTGATCCGATACATGAGGAATGGACAAGGGAGAAATAAAGCCTGATCAACAGCAGGATAAACCATGAATTAAAATTCAATGGAAACTTATCGCTGTAACGGATTTCTCAATAATTCAAATTGAAGAAATGTGAAATTCTTTGATTTAGGTTTTATCCTTTTGCTAACTTATTTTTGCCCCTCAATTTTAAATAAATAATGGCTAGATTAATTCCACTTCGTGAAGCTTTGCGGGAAGCAATGTCAGAAGAAATGAGACGTGATGACAGGGTATTTCTTATGGGTGAAGAAGTTGCTGAATATAATGGAGCTTATAAAGTAAGTCAGGGAATGCTTGCTGAGTTTGGCCCTAAAAGAATCATTGATACGCCAATATCAGAATTGGGTTTTACTGCTGTAGGTGTAGGAGCGGCACAACATGGCTTAAGACCAATCGTTGAATTTATGACCTGGAATTTTGCTACTCTGGCCTTAGATCAAATTCTCAATACGGCTTCTAAAATGCTGGCAATGAGTGGAGGTCAGATAACCTGCCCAATTGTATTCAGAGGTGGAAACGGATCTGCTGGTCAATTGGGAGCCCAACACTCAACAGCTTTTGAATCGCTTTATGCTAATATTCCCGGCTTAAAGGTTGTTTCTCCGAGTACGGGTTATGATTCTAAAGGATTACTGAAACAGGCAATTCGATATGAAGAAGACCCGGTGATATTCATGGAAAGTGAGCAGATGTATGGAGATAAGGACAATATCCCAGATGAAGAATATTATATCGAGTTAGGTAAGGCAGATATTAAAAAGCCTGGAAGAGATGTAACAATCGTTTCTTTTAATAAAATGATGAAAGTGGCACTTGGGGCTGCAGCAGAACTTGAAAAGGAAGGTATAAGTGTAGAAGTAGTAGATCTCAGAACTATTCGTCCCCTGGATTGGATGACAATTCTTGAATCTGTTAAGAAAACAAACCGGCTGGTTATTGTAGAAGAGCAATGGCCTTTTGCTTCGATTTCCTCAGAAATCACTTATAGGATCCAAAAAGAAGGATTTGACTACTTGGATGCACCCATACGCCGCATAACAGCTGCTGATGCACCTCTTCATTATGCTCCAAACCTGGTGGCTGCAGCCTTGCCAGATGTTTCCAGGACTGTAAAGCTGGTAAAAGAAGTAATGTATTTAGAAAAATAAAAAATATTTTTTTCAAAACAGACCGCATTGCCTTTCAGGAAATGCGGTTTTTTTTATTCCTAAACGGGAAAAAATATTTTCTGAAAATAATTCGTCTGTTGTGCAACGTTTTGAATTTTTATTACCATCTTCGTCTCGGTTTTTCATAGGATATTGGATTTTACAACGAGACTGGGTTTCTACCCGGTCTCTATTTTTTTTAAGCCTTTATTGAAGGTTATAAAAATTTTATACATCAGGTCTGTCCTTTTTAATTAAAAGCATCCGGTTCGATTAAAACAAAAGGCTTTCTTTCAAATCCATTATTTTTACGCCACAAATTTTTTTGAATAATGCCTGAAATACTGATCATCGACGATGAGAAAGCAATTCGTAAAGCCCTAACTGAAATTCTGACTGCCGAAGGATATAAAACAGAAGAAGCTGCAGATGGAGAGGAAGGTCTGAAAAAGTTTAAAGAAAAAACTTTTGATCTTGTTCTATGTGACATTAAAATGCCTAAAACAGATGGTATAGAATTTTTGCAAAAAGCCGGAACGATAAACCCGGATGTACCCATTATCATGATATCAGGCCATGGTAATATCGAAACTGCTGTAGATGCCGTTAAAAAGGGAGCATTTGATTATATTTCAAAGCCACCTGATCTGAACAGAATGCTGATCACTATCCGGAATGCAATGGATAAAAGTGAACTGATCACAGAAACCAAAGTACTGAAGAGAAAAGCAAACCGGGTACAGGAAATCATCGGAGAATCAATTCCCATCAAAAAAATAATTGAAACAATTGATAAAGTAGCTCCAACGGATGCCCGTGTTTTGGTAACCGGAGAAAATGGCGTCGGCAAGGAATTAGTAGCAAG
Organism: uncultured Chitinophaga sp.; assembly: GCA_964581455.1. Classification (GTDB taxonomy): domain Bacteria; phylum Bacteroidota; class Bacteroidia; order Chitinophagales; family Chitinophagaceae; genus VBAS01. The sequence continues at coordinate 13,254 of CAZOOT010000042.1, forward strand.
ATGGATTCATGAAAAAAGCAGTAGGGCAGGCGGCCAACTTGTAGAAGTCAATTGTGCAGCAATTCCAGGCGAATTAATAGAAAGCGAATTGTTTGGCCATGAAAAAGGATCATTTACTTCTGCAATCAAACAGCGTATAGGAAAATTTGAAATGGCGAATGGAGGTACTTTATTCCTGGATGAAATTGGAGATATGAGCCCAAATGCCCAGGCAAAAGTACTCAGGGCATTACAGGAAGGAAAAATAACCCGGGTAGGTGCAGATAAAGATATCAATGTTGATGTAAGAGTAATTGCAGCCACCAATATGAATCTGCTGAAAGAAGTGGAAGAAAAAAGATTCCGGCTCGATCTTTATCATCGTTTAAGTGTGATTCTGATTCATGTTCCATCTTTAAATGAAAGGAAAGAGGACATCCCATTATTGGTTGAAAAGTTTTTACAGGATATCGGCCAGGAATATGGAGGAATAAAAAAAGAAATGGAACCTGAAGCAATTAAAATGCTTAAAGAATATAATTGGACCGGAAATATCAGAGAACTTAGAAATGTGGTTGAACGACTCATGATACTTTCCGGAAAAACAATTACTGCAGAAGATATCAGGACCTATGTCTTACCAAAATAACTCATTTCTTTACCGTCCTTAATCATTAACATTTTATTTCGCCGTTCACAGCTTTTTAAATGCACCGGCAACTATCATCAATTACCGGAATTCATTGTAAACACTATCTTTGTCCGCATTAAAAAAAACTGAATGCCACTCTATCACATTTTCGTTATTTACCTGATCAGTACGCTTATAGTATTCCTTCCTTCTTTTGGTTTTGCAAAATTGTTTGTGAAAGCCGGGGTACCCGCATGGAAAGCCTATGTGCCGTTTTATAACACATGGATCATGCAGGAAATTGCAAAAAGACCAAAACATTGGGTCTTCTGGCAATTGATACCGGTTGGCGGATGGTTTATCAGTATGGGTATCTTTATTGAATTCGTAAAGTTGTTTAACAAATTTTCTTTTTTACATCATACAGGGGCCTCTTTATTTGCTCCTCTATATTTTCCAGTAATAGCTTCAAATTCCAAACTAAAATTTATTGGCGCAGAGGCTGCCCTGAATCATAAAAAATCTGCCATCAGAGAATGGGTGGATGCGGGCATCTTTGCAATTGTAGCTGCAACACTTATACGGCTTTTTATTTTTGAAGCTTACACTATTCCTACAGGCTCCATGGAAAAATCATTACTGATCAATGACTTTCTTTTTGTAAGCAAACTAAGTTATGGTCCCCGGGTTCCCAATACTCCTTTGTCCATTCCATTTATACATAATTACATCCCAGGTGTAGGCAATAAGTCCTATTCAGAAGCTTTGAAATTTAAGTATATCAGGTGGTGGGCCAGCCCCGTAAAAAGAGGAGATGCAGCAGTATTTAATTTCCCGGGAGGAGATACAGTAATTCACGCCGAAGGCTTTGAATCAGCCAATCCATATTATGATATTAAACGAAGAGCAGCAGAGGGATCCCGCAATGATAAATTTGTGTTGGATAATCCTTCCCAGTTCCCGGTTGTAGTTCATCCGGTTGACAAAACTGATAATTATATTAAAAGATGTGTTGCCGTGGCCGGTGATATCATCACAATAAAAGAGAACCAGGTTTATATAAATGATGTGCTGCAACCAGCTCCGCCTAATTCCCAAATGCATTATGTAGTTACTTTAAATAACCAATACCTTGACCCCGATATCATGAAGAAGGAATATAATATTGATGCGGATAAAGGCGATTATATGCTGGGGAATTCGCCAAACCAATACCGGATGCTGCTCACAGCAAAGGCCATCGAAAAAATGAATGCAAATGGTCTGATCAAAGACATAAAAGTAGATTATGATTATAACGGTGGCGGAGGTGAAACTTTCCCCTACGATACCTTACATAAATGGTCAAGAGAAAATTTCGGACCCGTATGGATTCCAAAAAAAGGAGAAACGCTTGAATTGACTGCAGAAAATTTTTCAATTTATGAAAGAGCCATACGTACCTATGAGCATAATGAACTGGAATGGAAAGACGGAAAAATTTTCATCAATGGAACTGAAACCAATAAATACACATTCAAGATGGATTACTATTGGATGATGGGCGACAACCGCCAGGATTCCCAGGACTCCAGATACTGGGGTTTTGTACCAGAAGACAGGATCGTTGGAAAAGCCTGGTTGATCTGGTTCAGCTGGGATGCTGGTCCAAGATGGAACAGGCTATTCAGAATTGTAAACTAAAATAATTAACCCCTCCAGATTGAGGGGTTTGTTGTCAAAGACAAAATGCACTAACTTTTAATTATGAAACAAGAAAGTATAGAGATCAAATACAAACTTTTTGATGACATAAACGAACTGGATAAAGATGACAGCATGTTACTGAAGAAAGCAAGAGAAGTAACAAAAATTGCCTATGCACCTTATTCAAAATTTCATGTAGGTGCTGTTGCAAAAATGATGACTGGCGAGTTGGTTGTTGGCAGCAACCAGGAAAATGCATCCTATCCGGCGGGACTTTGCGCAGAAAGAGGATTGCTGGCATCAACCGCCACACTTTTTCCCGGAACTGCAATTGAAACAATGGCGATCAGTTATCACAATACTATCGGGGAAAGTAATCAACCCATCAGCCCATGTGGTATCTGCAGGCAATCTTTACGTGAATATGAAGACCGTTTTCATAAACCCATCAAATTAATTCTTGGTGGTATGAATGGGAAAATTATGGTGTTTGAAAAAGCCAGTGATCTGTTACCCTTTGCATTTACCGGCAATGATATGAAGTGAAGAAAGGCAATTAAAATAATGTCTGCACTCCATATGCAACTTTTGCTTCATGTTCCAGCAACCATTTCTTTCTCCACAAACCTCCCGAATACCCTACCAGTTCCCTGTTTGACCCAATCACCCGGTGGCAGGGAATAATGATTGCAACATTATTTTTCCCATTGGCATTCGCTACAGCTCTTACAGCTTTTGTATCCCCGGTCTTTCTTGCCAACTCCAGGTAGTTGATAGTTTTTCCAAATGGTATTGCTGTTAATTCATTCCAAACTCCCAACTGAAATTTAGTGCCTGGTTGGTTAATGGGTAGTTCAAAAAATCTTCTTTCACCCTGAAAATATTGAATGAATTGTTCAATACATTGTATCAATAGGGGAGGAAGGACTTTTTTTCTTCCTGGCGGCTTCTGTGCTTTATCGTAAAAAGATACTTCACAGATATAATTTTCTGTCCCGGAAATTTTCAGCATTCCGACTGGTGAATGATAGAATGTAGTATATAAAATGTCTGGCATGTTTATCCTACTCTTTGGCCGTTTTTGACAGCCATGTCAGGTTTTAATAAAATTACATTTTTGTTTTCATCATAAACACCCAGCACTAGGCATTCGCTAATAAAATCTGCTATCTGTTTGGGAGGAAAATTTACAACTGCAAAGATATTTCTGTTCAGCAAGTCCTCTTTGGTATAATGCGCAGTGATCTGGGCAGAAGATCTTTTAATTCCCAGTTCGGGGCCAAAATCTATCAATAACCGATAGGCAGGTTTTTTAGCTTTGGGGAAATCATCAACTTCGATAATTGTACCACTTCTGATATCAATTTTTTCAAAATCGCTCCAGGAAATTACGGACATACTGTTTTTTTAATCCAGTAAGTTAGCTAAATCCAGCAATTCTTTTTGTTTGTAGGAATTTTTCTCATCATCAAAACACTTACTCATTTCTTTTAGTAAATGCCGGATGACTTCTTTGTTACTGAGTGGTTTAAAACAGGAAGGTTCGGGTTCAGTAGAAATTCTTTTAAAATAGCTTTGCACATCTTTTTTGGTAAATACCTGCCCGCTGATCGGATCTAAATAAAATTCTATTTTCTCTTCCGGGTTTTCCAGGTTCTCTTCACTATAGCCGGGCTTAAAATAAGCCAGCACAAATTGCTTGGGGATATTAATTGCCCTTACTGGAATATCCAGCAACTCTGCAAGGATCAGGTAAAGAATTCCATTGCTTAGCTGGTTGCCTCTTTTTGATTCCAATATTTTATTTAAATGAAACTCGTTTGTTTCCAGGTAATTTATTTCACCCCCTTTTAATCCATAATAACTATACAAAATGCTCGTCATGATATTGATCTGCTCTAATGGAGTAAGATAGTTATTGAGTTCCAGCCAGATATTTCTTCTTATTTTTTCAATTTCCTGTAAAATAGGTGTAGTTGTCAGATCAGGGTAATGAAATTTTGAAGCAAGTAAAGCACCGAGCATCAGATCATGATGTCCGGAAATGTTCCATTGGCGAACATCTTCACAAAGATCCCGGTAATGAAGCCGGTGAATCAACAGTTCAATTCTTTGCTGAATACTTTCGTCAGGAATGGTTTCCCAGAGATGTTCCAGGCTGGGAATAATGTTTTTACCATAATCGATTATCTTTTCAGATACTGCACCAAACACTTCTTCGTCCGGGTCATCGATCAATGTAAAAAGGGCCGTAATTTCCTTGGTTGTTTCCATTTGGTCGCATTCGGTTTCGTAAAAGTCATTCTTAATAACGAAGTAATCCAATGAAAATTTTCCACAGGTGGGGAAAGAGCAGTTTTTGTGGGTATCTTTTTATTAAAGCTTTCAAAGTAATTTCAGAGAAGAGCCCTGGTTTCGTCTTAGTTTTTCTTCGCCAGTACCATCCAGTCCCATGGTCTTGGAGTTTTAAGCCATGCGGGTGGATTATAAAATTCAGTTACCCAATCGTATTCTATCTTTTTAAATTCTATTGCTTCAAATCCTTCATTATTTAATAGTAACTCCAATTCCTCCTTTAAATAATGTTTGGTAGGAACATTGTCTAATTCCGCATTACCATTGAGCAGGTTGATAAATTGTTTGCTCTTTTTGCTTTTACTGATATAGGAAGATGCATCCTTATCAGGATTCCACCGGTGACGAATGATAGATGTGAGCATTGATGATTCAAGTGATGGAATAACCAGTACCAGGTGTCCGCCTTTCTTTACAGCTTTTTTCAGGTTATTAAAAAAAATAATTCTTTTTTTTAAAGAATCAGTCAGTATGGCGTTAATGCAAATAGCTAAATCACATTTTTTGATCTTTGCTTTTGAACTTGACATATCCACTCTGTCATAGGCTACATTTTTATATTCCGGGAAAAGCTTTTCCGCAATTTGAAGGTTCGTTAGAGAAATATCAATGGCATATACCTTCTTAAAAGCAGGAGAGAGGACTGGCAGCCATTTACCAATGGCACATCCGATATCGATCACTGTTTTTTCTTTGGAAGCTATTTTTTTTATTGCAGAAACGATCAATCCCTTTTTATCATTCTTAAAAACATCAAAAATCTCTTCATTATAATCAGGTGCAATTTTTTCCCAGTATTTCCTGTCCATTCTTTTAAAATTTATATTGATGTCGCATATATCCGGCTCCTGGCAAAACATTTCCGGAAAAATCAAATAAGGTTACATTATCCCAACTACTGCCAATTCCCCAACTATCATTGAGGTTTGAAGTGATCCATGCAGGTTCCCAGTATTGCACTCCCTTGCCGCCACCATTAATGATTGCCTGCGTAAGATCTTTCAAATACCTTAACTGATCATTTTTGGATATAGAATACCCGGGTGCAGTATCTGCAGCTGAAAAAATATTATTGTAGTTATCTGCATTTCCTGTTGACCAGGGAAATCCTGTTTCCACAACCATTACAATTTTTCCATAGCTGTTTACCAGTTTACGAATTGTATCTGTAACACCTTGCATGGTTTTCACAGTCGACCATTTAGTATAATGGGAGAGACCGATAATGTCATAGTCGGTAACTCCAGCATTGCTTATTCCCTGCAACCACCAGCCAGCTGACTGCAATTGTGCTTCATGAATGATAACTTTTGGTTTAATAGCAGAGGTGACAGAAAAATCTCTCACAGCTTTTATTCCACTTTTAAGCAGTTCGCTGAATGATGAAAAATTATTATTCTCAATTTTTCCAACTGGCCAACACATACCATTGTTATTCTCATTACCAACTTGCACCATTTCAGGCACCAGGTTTTTACTTTTATAATAATTCAAAACTGCCAAAGTATAATTGTAAATAGAATCTTTCAGCACATTTAAAGACAATCCTGCCCAAGCTGTAGGTGTAGTCTGTGCCTGAGGATCTGCCCATCGGTCACTGTAATGAATATCAAGATTGACGGCTAAGCCTGCTTCTTTGGCTCTCCTGATTGTTTTTTCTACTCCGTACAAATCATAATAAAGTTTTCCATTGTTCAGATTACCAATCCAGGTTGGAGTATGCCATAACCGGACACGAACTGTATTGGCACCATGTTCCTTTAAAATCCGGAAACAGTCTTTCACTTTTCCTGAATCTCTGTAAACACCTCCATAATCTTCCACCTGGTTTACATAGGAAAGATCAACTCCCATATTAAATTCGTCCCAGTTATAATATTTAACGGCAGGAGTTTCTGCTGCAGGAAGGTTAGCTGATTCTTTTTTTTTGTTGCAGGAAAATGCAAACAGAAAGAGTGTGAATATTAATAACAGACATGCTTTCATGCAATAAAGATACTTGAATGTTATATTTACTGTTAAGAGTGATTAATATTTGATATAATACTTACTCTCTCTTTTTTTTCTTTGCCGGCTCTTTCTTTGCAGCAGCTTTCTTTTTTGGAGCAGCTTTTTTCTTTTTCCCAAATGCATTAGGAACCTGGGATAAGATGATCTTTTTTACTTCTTCCAAAGGCATGTCTTTGAAATCATCTGCGGTATATTTTGTATCATCTGCTTTCTTGGGCAGCTTGATTATTTTCTTTGCAAGCTTTATAACTGGTCCCCAGCGGGCATTCTCCACAGAAATTTTCTCCTCTGGCCAGTTAAGAATGTATCGGTTTTCTTCTTTTTTGATCTTTGCTTCCACAAGCTCATCAATATCGGCTTTTGAAAGTGCATCATGATTGTATCTTTTGGGTACGTTGATGAACATTCCGTCCCATTTAATATAAGGGCCAAATCTTCCTTTACCCTTTGTTACCGGTTTGTTATCATACTTCGCAATTGGTGCATCATCAATCTGTTTTTGCTTGATAAAAGAAACTGCTTTATCAAAATCTACTTCCTGCAGGTTTGTTCCTTTTTGAATGGAAATAAATTCTTCACCCCATTTTACATAGGGACCAAACCGACCCACATTTACAGAAACATCTTTATCCTCATATTGTCCGAGCACACCCTGCATGGAGAATAGATTCAATGCTTCTTCAAAGGTTATAGTTTCAATACTTTGCCCTGTCGGAACTTTTGCAAATTTTGGTTTCTCCTCTTCACTCGCTTCGCCAATCTGAACCATCGGGCCAAAGCGTCCGATCCTTGCCACCACTTTTCTTCCGGTTTCTGGGTCTATCCCTAATTCTCTTTCACCTTTAGCTCTTTCAGCTGTTTCTAAAGTTTTCTCTACGTCTTTTTTAAAAGGCAGATAAAAATCATCGATCATGGAATTCCACTTCATCTTTCCTTCAGCTACTTCATCAAATTCAGCTTCGATCCTGGCAGTAAAATTATAATCCATGATATCATCAAAGTATTGATTAAGAAAATCAGTAACTACCAGTCCGAGATCAGAAGGAAATAATTTTGATTTTTCTGCACCAGTGTTTTCACTTTCTATTAGTTTACTCAGATTATCTTTTTTCAATAAAAGTATTCTGAAGTCCCGTTTCATTCCATCCTTATTTCGTTTTTCAACATATCCTCTTTTTAATATCGTTGAAATTGTAGGGGCGTATGTAGAAGGACGTCCAATTCCAAGTTCTTCCATTTTCTTAACCAGGGATGCTTCGGTATATCTTGCCGGAGGACGACTAAACCTTTCAATTGCTTTCAATTCTTTCAATGGCAATACCTGCCCGGTGGTAAGTGGGGGCAGCATACCTTCCTGTTCTTCTTCAGCCAGGTCATCATCATCCCGGTCCTCACGATACACTTTTAAAAATCCATCAAATTTTAAAACTTCGCCCTGAGCTGTGAGCTCTTCGTTATTGGTGGAGATACTGATCCTGGCAGTTGTCTTTTCAGTTTCAGCATCTGCCATCTGGCAAGCCATCGTTCTTTTCCAGATCAGTTCATACAGTTTTTTACTGTCAGCATCCTGCACTGTTGTGTTGCTCATATAGGTAGGGCGGATGGCCTCGTGAGCTTCCTGTGCATTTTGATTCTTGCTCTTATATTTTCTGAACTGGTGATATTCTTCACCATACATTTCTTTAATAGTATTGGTAAGATCGCCCAAAGCAGTATTACTCAGATTCAAACTATCGGTACGCATATAAGTGATCATACCACTTTCATAAAGTCGTTGTGCCAGCAGCATAGTCCGGCTTACGCCATATCCCAGCTTCCTGGATGCCTCTTGTTGTAAAGTAGATGTAGTGAAAGGAGGAGCAGGTGATTTTTTTCCGGGTTTTACCTGAATATCATTAACCGTATAGGTTGCGCCAATACAACTTTTCAAAAATGCTTCAGCATCTTCTTCACTACTTTGTTTTTTCCCTTCTGCAGAAAAATTAACCGCTTTATCAGAAAGATCTTTAGCGGTAAATAATGCTTCAATCTTAAAAGTGCTTAAAGAATTAAATACATTGATCTCTCTTTCTCTTTCCGCAATTAACCTTACAGCCACACTTTGTACCCTGCCTGCACTCAGGTTATTGCTCATACTGATCTTGCGCCATAACACAGGACTCAGTTCAAAACCTACGATCCTGTCTAATATTCTCCGGGCTTGTTGTGCCATTACAAGGTTCATATCCACAAACCTTGGATTCTTTACAGCTTCCTGGATTGCTGGCTTAGTAATTTCATGAAATACAATTCGTTTTGTTTTGTTAGGGTCAAGACCTAAAACTTCACATAAATGCCAGCTGATTGCTTCTCCTTCACGGTCTTCATCCGTTGCCAGCCATACTTCTTCTGCTTTTTTCGCTAAACTTTTTAAATCTCTGACAACCTTTTCTTTATCCGGAGGAACAATATAGGTAGGTTCGTATTTTTTATCCATATTTATTCCCATTCCGGCTTTTTGCAGATCACGGATATGTCCAAAGCAACTTTTTACCTGAAAATCGCTTCCCAGTATCTTTTCAATCGTCTTTGCTTTTGCGGGGCTCTCTACTATCAAAAGGTTTTTAGCCATAGAAATTATTAAGTCAACTTTTGTTTTTTCTAATTCTTTTTTTCTTTTTTATTTGATTCAATCAGAAATAATACCATTTTGAATTCTGATCCAAATCTTCAAACGAACTGCATATATATTATATGGTATTATCGTCAAATTTTAGACACGGCATTAATGCAATGATAATGCAGTTTTGTTGAATTTTTAAAATTGCATCCTTTTAGAAGACTTTTCTGGCATCAATTTTCAGACTACAACCGCCTGTAAATGAAGAGATTTTTTTAAACTATTTTAACTTCTGTTCTATAATAGTTGCGGCTTTTTCGGCCCATCGTAAATAGTCCTTACCTGAAGGATGCAAGCCATCGGTTGCAACCAGGCTGGGATCGAAAGATGCTTCTCTGGTTCCCGGAGTAATATCAACATAATTTACTTTGTATTTTTCTGAAATAATTTTATTGGCAGTATTAAAATTATTTATTTCAATGGCAATCTTTTTTCTATCCCTGCCTTCCGCAAAAGGAGTTACCCCCCAATCAGGAATGGATAATACTACGACATGATCATTTTTTCCTCCGGAAAATTGAATGGATTGTTTCAGTAAACTTTCAAACGTTATGATGTAATCCTCTAATTTCCTGCCACGATATTGATTGTTGACACCAATTAATAAAGTAACAAAATCGTAAGCCGGCAAAAACTTATGTTGATCAATAGCTTTTTGCAATTCCTCAGTTGTCCATCCGGTTTTTGCAACTATTTCCGGGTCCTTAAAATCAAAGCCCTTTTTTCTTAAAAGCTGAACTGTTTGAAAAG
>CAZOOT010000043.1:0-22029 GCA_964581455.1 uncultured Chitinophaga sp.
ATGCCACTTTTGTTTTTATTGATAGTTTGAGTTGCAGGCCTGAAATAGAAGCAGAGAAATTTGTAGTAACTGTCAGGCATTTGAATGATGATTTGAACATCGGTGATTACAGACGGGAACTAGCCAGAAGCATAAATATTTTAAAAAAACTTAAAGGAGGATTTTTCGAAAACTTGAGTTTTACTTATCATGAACAATTATGGGATGGATCAGACCAGGTAACGGTCTCCATCCGTCATTTAAAAGATGGATTTAAATCTCTGGAGAACGGATATTATGCCGCAGCACCAGCTGGTTCACCTAATTTCAGAGATGAATACACAAAAACTTATGGTGGGCAGGCATGGGATGACCGGGTAAAACTTATGGATGCTGCAGTTGTAAAAACTGAACAGTATATCATGAAATCAAGAAAAGATCTTGGTTCGCAATAAGAATTTCATATAGAAAAAGGCTGCCTCATCTGGGCAGCCTTTTTTTTACAAAATATCATGATTTGTAATAATCATGATATTAATTTATCCTGATTTTTATTTATTTAAATACTGGGCATCATTAATGATCCCCAACATAAGTATTGATTAATAAGACTTTGTATATAAAAACTCAGTGTTGGAGATATCCTTTACCTGCCTTATTTGATTTTATTCAAATTTTATCCTCTTTACTTTTACATCAGAAAACAACAATGATCTGCCGATTGATTTTAAAAGAAAGCAGATAAATCCGGAAACCCAATAAACAATTTCCACTGCTGATTTATCCTCTTTCAAACAACAAACTTGCTGTAGATTTTTTTCCGATTGCCAGCTTAATTTTTTTTGTATCAGATTCATTAACCATTAAACTTTTAAACTATGAAAAAAGTGTTCAGAAACAACCGACTTATCGCCATTGCGCTTATTACAATGTTCTCTTTAACTTCAGTGTCTGCACAACAGCAAACTGGAATTAAGTCCACAGCTCCGATAGAATTAAAATATCTTGGAGTTGTAAAAGATCATGTGTTATTTGAATTAAGCTATTTCGGGGATAAAGTTGAAGACGAAATCAGGGTTGTCATTATGGATGTATATGGCAATACCCTTTTTAGTGAAAATATCAGGGGAACAGAATTCTCCAAAAGGTTTTTACTGAAAAAAGATGAGATCATTGAAGGTCCTTTGCGTTTTGCTGTAACAAGTAAAAAAACCAAAGAAACAAAAGTGTTTGAAATCAACCGTAATATATCGTATGTTGAAGAAGTGGTGATTAACACGAAACATTAATTCATATTAAACCCATCATTCATCCAATCACAACAATTCATTTGTTGTGATTTTTTTTGCACTTAATCTGAACTGCATTTTTCATTTATCCCGGTGCCTGCTTTGTTGATATTTCTTATATATTATTTCATTCATTGGTTTATTATATACTTTACTTTCAAGCCATGAAATAATATCCAGGTAGGTAAAAGATCTTGATTCAAAACGGTTCTTTTCCAGGTGCTTTATTTTGTTAAGCAATATCACGAATTCCGGTTTTAATTCACGGGGATTTAAATAAAAAGCCTTGCGTAAAAAACGGAATATTTCTTCTTCAACTACGGTAAGGTTTTTCATTTTAGCCATAAACCGGTAAGCTGATTTGCTTAATGATTCCATTATTTCGTCATTTCCCAGTTCAAAATGCGTCAATAAGTGAAGCAGGCGTGAATAACATTGGAGGTCAATCCGAAGGTCATCAGATCCATGAATAATCTTTTGCAGGTAATCTATGGCAGTTGAATAATCTCCGCTTCCAAAATACAATGTAGCTATACGGTAATTAAATACCAGGATACGATGTCTGTCAACAAAGAGAGAATATTCATTCAGTTTTTTCTCAATATTTGAAACCAGTTTCACGCCATCAGAAAAAGTGCCCTGCATCAGGTGCTGGTTGATTTTTGCGCTGTGTATATATATAAATGTATGGATATTGAAATTGTCATGCGAAGTAGCAGCAGGAGTTTTAGAAAAATTTTCAAATTCCTCAAGCATTCGTCCAAATTCTTTAAAATTTCTTAGCACAAAATGTGCATTGAGAAGATTGTGCATTCCTTTTACATAATGCCCTGTTTCCACTGAGATCATCAGTGGTTCCTTTTTATAGAGGTCAATCCATTTCTGACTATAACGGTAATACATCAGAAAATCCTGCCGGATATAAGCATACCAGCAATAACACTGATACAAATAAAGCAGTTCATAAAAATCAGTGATCCTTTCCGGATTGGCTGGTAAATTGATTGTAAAAAAACCTCTGATTCCTGCTTCATCCTGTTCATTACGGGCATATCCGTTTTTAACATACCACCGGTATAATAATAAAGCCAGGTTGGATAATTTGACCACACTTTCTATATGACAGCTTATTTCAGTTGCTTCAACTGTCAGAAGCTCGGTTTTTTCAAGAGTGCTGCGTGTAATATGCAGCGTCTCGATCTTTTTTTCCAAAGAAATAACCTGAGCAAGGAAATTGAATTTATGATTCGCCTTTGCAATTTCCTTTGCTCTTTCCAGCAGTTTGAGAGAATGCAGTTTCAAACCCTTATTATATAATACCCTGGCATAATCAAGCAATTCGCTCAGTTGAAGATCCGTGTTATCATTTGTTTTCAGAAGCCTGAGGCTGGCCAGTAACTGCTTGTAGAGATGTTGCTTAAGATTGTTTAACTGAGGTTTTGTAATATCCGGCAGCTTTTTCATCAATAGATTTTCGTCATAGGCGATCAACTTATCCAGTGCATCAAATAAGCGGATGATCTTCAGGTCAGCTTTTCCTGAACTTCTTTTTATATAGAGCTTAAAATGCCTTTTCTCAGACTTTTCGAGAGACCGGATCAATTGAAATAATATATCAGAATTCCTGTTGGACATCATTGTTACATTTTACTAAAACTCCCTTCCAGTATAAGTTGTGTTCATTTCAAATAACTTTTGGCATAATCAAAAGCCCATCTGAATATTTTGAAATACCAAACCACAGTGCATAGTTTCACGAAATCATTTTGTATCAAAAAAAAGAAGCAATCGTCAGGCAGGCAGAATCGTTGAGGTAATTGTAAAAAAAGCAAGTCAGATTCAAGAAATAAATTCAAGGTTTTTTTTCATACAGCAAGCAGTAAGAGCCGTTCCGTTTCTACGGGATGGCCTTTTTTTGATCAGCAAATATACTTTAAAATAAAGTGTTTTGTAATATTAAATTTCCTGAGTTTAATCCATGTTTTCCCTGACCAATTTTTCAAGAATTCCCCTTAGTTCTCTGAATTTTTGTAATTCCTTTATATATGCTTCTTCAGATCCGGAAGACTTCAATTCAAACAGGTTTTTCAACTTTTTATTAAAAGAAGAATTGAACTTTATTTTTTGATTATTTAAAAGTAAAAAACTCCAGTTTTTCAAAATAAACTGCATCCTTACATCCTGATAATTTTTAATCTGAAGCATTGAGGCAAGTTTTTTAAAAAGAACTCCCTCAGTTTGTTTCCGATCATTATTAAATACATTTTTCAAAATCTTTGCATATACAATACTTAAATCAGGTGCATCGAAGCACACAGCTTCCTTTTCTAAAATCAATTCCGCTCTTGAATCAGCAAGTTTTTTTAAAACTGCAGATGAACTACGATAACCTTTTGTAGTTTTTATTTTAGAAAATTCTTTTTCCGCCAATAGTTTTTGTTCTTTTTTTAAAGGCCGGAATCCTGCTCGATGATAGATCCAGAATGATCCGGAGTGAATACCATCACTGTTATCTTTTCCAATCTGGTACGGGTCTACTGTAAATCGTTTTAGATGATATATTTCCCGATGCAGGTTCAATACTTGTTCAAAAATGAATTGAGATTCACCACCACGGTAAGCCGGAAAAACATTCAGACCGATCCGGGCACTGTCAAACAAGATCCAGGAGCCTGCATAAGCCACCGGTAATCCGTTTTTAAAAACTACATAGCCCATATAACTGTCTATCGGGTGCCTGCGGTCTGGCTGCATGCCCATCAACGCAATAGAAATTCCACGTGACATTTTGTAAAAAGAAATAAGATCTGTATTTGTAAATGTGACAGGATCAATTTCCCGAAGCTGACGAAGTAAAACCATTCTTCCGCAATTGATGATCTGCGAAGCTTCTTCATCATTCAACTTTACGTAAACCGGCTTTTTATCTTGTTTTAAATTGAAAGTTTTCTTTTTTACTATTGAACGATGAAAATAGGGAGTAAACAATGAATCCGGCAGGCAGGTATGTTCTGGAAAATCAATTTCAAGGTTAACACCAATTGCATTCCATAATTCATCTTTCACTTCGGGCCGGATATCCGTTTCATTGAACACTGCAATTAACTTATCAAGAAGATCTTCTCCTTTTTTTGAAAATTGCTTAAACCATGGGCGCCAACTGGCATTTGCGTCCTGAAATATTTCAGATTCCACTTTCGGCATTACTACTGATAAAATGGATTGTATCTGTGCTTCACCGGTTTCAAAAGAATTCAGGTGGATATTATCCGGGTAAGTTTCTCTCATCCATTTGGCAATTTCAAAACTAAATGCTGCAATCAGCCCCGTACCTGTAATGCCGGAATTAAATAAGCTTTTTTTAATTTTTACATCCGATTGAATTAAAGATTGAAGTTGATTCAGACATCGTGTTGTTTGCAGGTAAACAGCTTTATTATCAGGATATGCCAGAAGAAAATGCAATGTGTCTGCATACAATTGAATCACCTTTTTAGATTTTATTTTTCTGTCATAAATGGATTTCAGCAATTCCATTTTTTTAAATGCAGCTTTTTGTCCATACTGGTTTCGGATAGAAAACAAAGAGGTTATTAACGAAATGGAATTATCTGAATTTGGCATTTAATTATTTTTTACTTCCAGTTACGGGATGAGGTATAAAAATAAATAAAACAACAGCTGCAATCACTAATTATTAATGATTAACTTTCCTGCTCTAATTTTTTAAAAAAATGGATAATACAAAAGATCTTCGGCTTGCAATTCTAATAGATGCCGATAATATTCCCTATAGACTTATAAGCGGTATACTTGAAGAAATTGCCAAATATGGCGTACCAACTTTCAAACGCATTTATGCTGATTGGACAAAACCCCATGTTTCGGGCTGGAAATCTGTTTTACTGGATCATGCTATTACTCCGATTCAACAGTATAGTTATACCACTGGTAAAAACTCTTCCGATTCTGCACTGATTATAGATGCTATGGACATTTTATATACGGGCCGTGTTGATGGATTTTGCGTTGTGAGCAGCGACAGCGATTTCACCAGGTTGGCCACCCGGCTCAGGGAAGCTGGTATGAAAGTGTTTGGTATGGGTGAACAAAAAACACCACCTGCTTTTCGGGCCGCCTGTGATAAGTTTATTTATATAGAAATCTTGGATCAACCAGAAACCGGGGTCAAACAGATCAAACTTTCTGATTTAAGGAAAAAGGAAAAAGTGATCAGCAAAGCAGATAAAACCCTGGTGAGCCTGATCACAACCAGTATCAATGATATCACAGATGAAACCGGATGGGCATTTTTAGGTGATCTTGGAAATATGCTTTTGAAAAAACGCCCCGACTTTGATCCCCGCAATTATGGTTATGCAAAATTATTACCCTTGATCAAGAGCCTCGGACAGTTTGAAATTGACGAAAGAGAATCCGGAAGAAAAAATATTAAACTGGTTTATGTAAGGGCCAAATAACTCCCGGTTTTTCATAATTTTTATTGTCTGCAATCCGGATAATACAATCTATTCAAAGTAATTCACCTCCAATGATAAAAATCATTTTACTGATTCTCCTTGCAATTTTTTTTATCCTTAACGGAATAAATCATTTTTATAATGAGAAAATGCTGGAAGAATATGCCCGAAAACGTCATTTATTTTCACCAAAACTAGCAGTACTTTCTGCGGGTGTTCTTTTGATATTCGGCGGAATTGCATTGCTTATTCCAAATTTGCTCACTGCAGGAGTGATCAGCCTCTCCATTTTCTTAATCATCGCCTCATTTACGATACACACTTTCTGGGTTGAAAAAGAAAAGAAAGATAAATTGATGGAAGCAATGAATTTTGCAAAAAACCTGGCAATCCTTACTGAATTACTTTATATAGGATTTGTATAAAAAACAAATCCTCAAAAGTTCAGCAGGGTTGAGCTAAATACAGATTAAATATATCAGGTTTTTCGATTTAGTTTCACATCAAAACCCTCAACTATTTTAGTTCCGCTTTTATCCGTGTATTCCCAACTGATCTTTGTATAATTAAAAGAAACTTCTTCCCTCAATTCATTTTTTGATTGAGTACCGGCGGAAGTGGAAATACTGGTTACCATCACATCACTCATTTTAATTTTATAATACGATCTTCCATCTGCACCTGTTAATTCAAGTTCCAGTTCTGGAATTACTTCTCCGGAAGCACATTTCATCATCAACTTAGGTGAAGACTTATCCAGTTTTTTTGTAATAACCAAATCTTCAAAATTGGATCTTCTTGCTATCAGTCGCCCGGTTGTTGAATTATTATTTGTACTGACACCCTGGCTAAAACTTTCAATAATAATCCAGTCCTTATGATCTCTTGACTCCGACTCCCCTTTTATATCACCAATCTTTAAATAGGCATTGCTTTGAGCATTTGCACTAAAAGAGAAAACAAAACATAGCAAAAACGGAATGATAAGATTAAAAAGTTTCATAATAAATGTTTTTGGTTGTCCTTAAATTAAGAAATATTTGAGTCAAGACTTTAAGGGGAGGAAAATGGTTTACAACCAAAACCAATAATTTATTAACAACAAAATATTTAATTCTGTGATATTCTCTTTTTCAAAGAATTAAGAATAACAGTGAAGTGGATAGCTCAATATAAACGTTGAATGAATCTCTGAAAAATTACACTTCTGCAGCATCATACACAATCACTTTTGACCACAGATGGCTGTAATTTTTTACAAAAGCCTGGTGAATGGGATGATCCTGGTAAATTTTCTGGCCTGCCTCATCATCGAAAAACATGATTTCTGAAACATGCCAGCTATTATCAACTACTTCTCTTTTTTCTGTACTTGCAGGCACGCCAATGTGAAGTTTACGAATGGATTCAATTTTACCCAGGGTCCTCACCCCTTCTATTAATTTATCTCTGTCTGTTATAGACTCAGGATTTTTTAACCAGAAAAAAACATGATGCACTAATTGTTTTTTTTCTTTATCTGGTTGCAATGGTATCCCCATTGCAACCGTACCGGTAGTTAGTGTGATTGCCGTTGTCAGGAAAGTTCCACGAGTTATTGGTTTCATAAAAAGAATTATTACATTAAAAATACAATTTTAGTTGGCTTGAAAATGCCTTCTATTTTTATAATATATGTCTTTTTATCAGATCTGGTATATTTTTTATAACCTGGTCCCTATAAGCTTTTATGAAATAGTTCTCATTACTGAAAACTGTAACTACTTCCAGGAATGAGTTTAAAATTAACGAACAACTTCCCGAATCACTCCGGGTATTTCCATCACCAGGTTTTCACCATAGGCACTTGCGGGAGTTTGGTATCCAGCTTTGAAATTGCCATTTAGAACTTTTTGTGTAATGATCAAAGCACTATGTGAGGTTAATGTATATCCCTCAGGACCGCTAAGTCTAACAATTGCCGATTCACCTTTTGTATTTGTTACTTTTCCCCAAACCAAACTTGTTGCCTTTTCTCTTTGTATGTCAGACGGACCTGCAGGCCTGTCCTTAATTTTCTTTCTGATAATATTGCGAATAAAATTTGTTCGTAAAAGCCAGTTGAATAGACGTTGCAATTTTAGCACTCGATAGGTTTTTGATGAAATTCCTGTATAAGTTTCAATATTTGGAATACCTGTTGTAAAATGGGCAGTAGAAATATCTCCCCAGGGAATACTCATTACAAAAAGTTTTTTTAAGCCAAAATCAACCCACATCCCTTTTTTCCCAAGTGGGTTACGGATTATTTTTCCTTCTTTTCTAACAGCTCCTCCTTCTCCTAATTTACCAGCCATTGTTGTTGCTGTGCCATGAGAGATTCCACCGCCAATACTGGCAAATGCCAATTGAAGCGAATCTGCGTCCTGCAACAGGTTTTTTAATTGCAAAGCGATACAGTCAGTTGGTACAACGTCAAAACCTGCTCCGGGTAACAACATGATACCTGTTTTCTTTGCAGCAGCGTCGTAACGCTTTATCATTTCAAAAACAGCAATATCTCCATTAATATCCAGGTAATGTGTCCCGGTTTGTAAACAAGCTTTGATCATTTGTTTTGCTGTGTATTGAAATGGGCCGGCTGCATGTATCACCACTTTCACTTCCCTCAATGAAGCATATAAAGCATTTTCATCATCCAAATCAAATATTCTATATGGAAGATTAAGTTTAATAGCTATCGGTTCTATCAATTCTTTTTTTCTCCCGGAAAGTATGGGGTTAAGATTATATTGCTGAGCATACCTTGCTATTAATTCACCAGTGTAGCCGTTTGCGCCATAAAGCAGGAAGGAGTTTGATTGCATCCGGAAATGTACAAAAGAAGAGCGACTTAAATTTTTAGTATATGATTTCTTTATCAGTATTTTTTTCAGATAAAATTTCGGCTCTGGAAACTCAGGTTTTGTATTTTTAATAAAATCATTTTTATGGAATTCAAAAAAATCTTCACCTTTCTTCTGGCCCTTTCACTTTTATTTTCGCTACAAAGTTTTTCTCAATCAAATTCTGACTCAGTAACCACGGGTCCGGAAAAAGGCAGTTTATTGATTGCAGGTGGTGGAAGATTGGGGCAAGAGATCTGGGACAAGTTTATTGAACTGGCAGGGGGTAAAACCGCAACAATTGTTGTAATACCAACTGCAATTGGTGAAAATGCAATACAAGCCGGAGAAGCAACGGTAACTCAATTAAAAAATATGGGGATAGCCAATGTACAATTATTACATACAAATGATCCGGCTGAAGCCAACAAAATTGATTTTACCCTCCCGTTATTAAAAGCATCAGGTGTCTGGTTCAGCGGAGGACGGCAATGGAGACTGGCTGATTCCTATTTGGGCACCCGTACCCAAAAAGAATTAGAAAAATTATTAGACAGAGGCGGAGTTATTGGCGGCACATCAGCGGGTGCTACTATTATGGGATCTTATATGGTAAGAGGCGATACAAAAAACAATACGATCATGATGGGTGACCATACCATTGGAATGAATTTTTTAAAAAATGCTACAATTGACCAACATGTCATGAGAAGAAACAGGCAATTCGATCTTATTCCGGTTATAGAAACTTTTCCAAAACTTTTGGGAATTGGAATTGATGAACGTACAGCCATAATTGTCAAAATGGACCGTTTTGAAGTTATAGGCCCATCCTATGTAGGTATCTACGATGCAAAAGAATGGAAAGCACAAAAAGCAAAAGATGGGAAAAAATCTAACCCATTTTTTTATATGAGCAGCGGTCAGCAATATGATTTGAAAAACAGGAAAGTTATTTCGGATGCAAGACATACTATCACTGATAAATAAACATTGAGAGATTTTTAATAAAAAAGAGGTGGAATAATCCACCTCTTTAAACTGTTTAAAAATGTTTAGTGTTTTTTAATATCCCTGGTTCTGTACCATATTCTCATTCGCATTAATCTCATCCTGAGAAATCGGAAGAACCACCCTGTTATTAGGATAATTAATCGTGCAAATAACAGATGTACAATTGGTACGGACGATGTTTTTCTTATGCCTCATTAAGTCCCATAAACGCTGTCCTTCGAAACACAATTCTTTTCTTCTTTCCAGCATCACTTCATCAACGAGGGCTGTTCCGGTAGCAGTTACATTAGCTGCTGTTGGTAATCCACGTTTGCGAATTACATTTACATCAGCCTGGGCACCCGTTGTATTCGGACTGCTTTTTCTTGCATAAGCTTCTGCCCTGATTAAATACACTTCAGACAGCCTCATGACTTTGGTATTATTTAGTCCCAGGTTACTGGGATATTTTACCATTCTAAACGGAGCATAGCTCCCGGTCAATACCGGATCTGTGGCAAAAATTGAATACCGTGCATCAGTAACAGGAATTAAATTAGCCAGATCATTGGAAGCCAGGTAATCTCCATATCCGGTTTTATTATACATACCACCCAGTGCATCTGAACCTCTGTTATCAGTAGCAGTGTTGGCAATTTCAAATATAGATTCTGACGAATAATTATTTGCCCAAAGACTTGTATAATAATTTGCGTTGGAAACCAGTGAATATTTATTGCTTGAAATAACTTCCGTTGCCATCTGGATAGCGTTATCAAAATCTTCTTTATACAAATAGACTCTTGCCAATAGGGCTTTAACAGCTGTTTTTGTTAACAGTGAGGTTCTGCCGTTCCTAGATGTTTCACTCATTTTTGGAATTGCTGCAGTCATATCGCTGATGATCTGGTCATAAACCTGTTTTACAGTACTGCGATTAGGTTTATTTGTAATGTCAAACGCCAGAACCAGCGGAATACCTGGATGAGATGCATCAGCAGTGAATTTATAATGCTGGGCATATAACCTTACCAGGTCAAAATATATCTGGCCGCGTAATGCAAGCGCTTCACCAATGATATGGTCTTTTTGTGCTTGAACAGATGTTGGCACATCTACATTTGCATTGATGATTGCATTGGCAGAGTTGATGGTGGAATACATGGTAGCCCACATACCAGTAGCAATAAAATGAGATGGCTCTGCTACATATTCGGCATACTCCTTAGCTCTGTTTGCCTGGGAATTTTGTTTTACATCATCTGCCATTACATCCGGTGTCAGGATAAAGTACCTGCCGTAGTGATTGGCACTTGACAGCCCGTTATAAATGGCGGTAATGGATGATTTATAATCATCAAGGGTTAAAAAGGCCTGTTCGTTTGAAACCGACTGAGCCGGATTCAACTCCAGGAATTCTTTTTTACATGATACAAGCGTCAATAGCAGTATCAATGTAAAGTTTATTAAAATCAGATTTATATTCTTTTTCATTGTATTCGTTTTTTATTTTTTTTATAATCCTACATTGATACCAAAAGTGATAGACTTGATAGCAGGTGTTAAGCTTGCAGAAATTCCACTGATATCCGCTTCAGGATCCAGGTACAAGTTCTTATCCTTTGTCCATGTAAACAGGTTTGTTCCTCTTAAATATACCTGAGCAGATCTTAACTTAAGTTTTGACGCAATATCCGGACTAAGATTGTATGATAGAGTTGCATTCCTCAATCGGGCAAATGTTCCATCTAATAACCACCTGCTTGAATTGCTTACATTACTGCTGGAATTACCACCCCACTTATGCTGAGGAAAAATTGCATTGGTTTTTCCGGGCAGCCAGCGGTTTTCAAATGCATACAATGTTGTACTTCTTGGCGTCAATGAACCATCACCCATTAGGAATCTTCCCTCGGAATCATAAATATAATTTCCTGCTGAGTAAGTAAATTGTGATGTAAGAGATAAGTCCTTATACCTGAGATTAATATTGAATCCTCCATAAAAATCCGGTGTGGCACTCTTACCAACATAATATTGCTTGGCTTTGCTGATGCTGCTCGTAGTTGCAGTCTCTGTCTCATCGGTATACCATAATGGCTTACCATTTGACTGATCAACACCGGCCCATCCAAATAAATAAAATTCCTGATAATCTCTTCCTTCTTCCCTGCGCTTGGTACCATCAATATAAGGCGATTCAAGTTTGTTGATCTTATTATTCAGTATTGATGTATTAAAGCCAAAATCCAAAGAGAAATCCTTCTTATTAATGACTGCTACATTCAATAAAACCTCAATTCCTTTGTTTGACATGTCACCAAAGTTCTTTAACACACTTCCAAAACCAATTGATCTTGGTAAAGGAACATTCAATAAAAGATCTGAGTTTACTTTATTAAAATAATCTACACTTAAATCTACACGCTTAAATAAAGAAAGATCCATTCCTATATTCAAAGTCTCCATACTTTCCCAGGTAACCAAGGGATTCGCAATCTGAGATGGTTCACCACCAGGTAAGCCATCATAATCACGTCCATATCCGTACAAACCTCTGCCGGGGAAGTTGCCAATTTCTGCATTTCCTGTAATACCATAAGAGGCTCTTAATTTCAGT
Organism: uncultured Chitinophaga sp.; assembly: GCA_964581455.1. GTDB lineage: Bacteria > Bacteroidota > Bacteroidia > Chitinophagales > Chitinophagaceae > VBAS01. The sequence goes on from CAZOOT010000043.1 coordinate 12,227, forward strand.
TGATCTACAAAATTCACATTGTACATAAAATCTTCTTTATGCAGCGCCCAGGCCAATCCTGCAGACCAGAAATTTCCATAACGGGTTTCAGAACCAAAACGGGATGATCCGTCTCTTCTGAAACTTCCATCTACAAAATACTTTCCTTCGTAATCATAATTTACACGGGCAAATATTGAATTAAACGTGTATTGTGTTAATGTGGAAGAAGCTGAAAATCCATCAGCAGCACTTGCCAGCGTTCTCAGCTGTGCATTGGGGAAATTCTGACCAAAGCCGTATAAAGTTTTTCTGTTTGACTTTTGAGCCTCGTATCCCAATAAGGTATTTACATTATGTCTTCCCCCGAATTTATTTATATAATTCAATGTCTGTGTTCCTACCCAGTTCTTATTCAACGTAGCATTTTCTTCAGCATATCCATTTAAATTTCTTCCGTCACCATAACGCTGATTTTTATAATTTGATTCATCAACCTGGATCAGGTCAACATTCCACTGTGTACGAAAGGTGAATTTTTTTAAAAATTTATAATCGACTGAAAAATTATCTGTTAACCTGAACTGTGTGGTTAATCTTTGATCATCTCCGCTTAATGCACCAACCGGGTTATTACCGCCCATTGGAAAATAATTCTTATGCTGATCATTGTATAAGCCAAATTCATCCTTAATTGGAATTAATGGAGAAAGTAAGAATGCATTATATATCGGATTTGCCCATGCAGATCCATCGGTAAATCCATTTTGATTAAAATTACTCACGTTTAATCTATTGGCAATTGTAATATTATCATTCACTTTTGATTCAATATTCATTCTTGCAGAAAGTCTGTTGAAATCTGAACCAATGATATAGCTCTCCTGATCAAAATATGACATGGAAAAAAAGTATTTGGTATTGTCACTTCCACCCGACCCGCTGAGGTCATAACTATGATTAACTCCGGTTCTGGTAATTGCATCCAGCCAACGTGTATCTGTAGGTTGACCAGTTGAAGGATCCGTTAATTGTTTGAATGTATTATTAAATCTTGTTTGAGCCTGAGCAAGAGTTTGCCCGGCATTGGTATATCCTTCCAGATATAACTGAGTATATTGCTCTGCTGTTAATGGCTTGGAAAATTTTCCTGTAGCAATTGAATTAAAACCCACTTGTGATTTCAGTTCAAGTCTGATCTTACCTGATTTACCACTCTTGGTTGTTATCAGGATTACTCCATTAGCCCCGCGGGATCCATAAATAGCAGTTGAAGATGGATCTTTCATAATAGTTATCGTTTCAATATCGTTTGGATTTAATGAAGCCATAACATTACTGCTTCTGCCGCTATTGCCATTTAAACCAGCAATACTTCCGGACTGAATGGGAATACCATCAATTACATAAAGCGGCTCGCTGGAAGCACTGATAGAACCTATACCCCTGATCCGGATATTGGTACCGGCGCCTGGTGCACCATCAGAACTTGTTAATTGAAGTCCCGCTACATTTCCTTGCAGAGATTGCTCAAATGAAGTAAATGGTACCTGTTCCAGTTTTTCGCTTTTAATTGTGGCTATCGAACCGGTAACAGATTGTCTTGTTTGCTTACCATAACCGGTAACAATTACCTCAGTTAAAGATTCTGCACTTTCTTCCAATGAAACATTGATCAAACTGCCTGAACCGACTTTAACTTCATAAGTTTTTTTACCAATGAAACTAAACTGAAGGATATCTCCGTTCTTCACTTCAATGGAGTAAATGCCATCTGCATTTGTCTGAGTTCCTCTATCAGCCCCTTTAATGGTTACGGAAACAGCTTGAATAACTGCACCATCCTGTTTACCAGTTACTTTACCAGTAACTGTTTTTGTTTGAGCGATTGCATCGAAAGATGCAAATAAACTAAAACAAAAAAAGGCTATTAAAATTTTTTTCATGTGTCTTTGTTTTTTGTTTTGATTTAAAAAATGTTTATCCCTTACATAAATCAGGCAGGCTAACAAGCCTCATGATCTATATAATACTATTTGAAATTATTTTTTAGTTATTGCTAATGCAAACCAAAAATTGAAAAATGAGCAATTGTAATGAAAAGATGATTCTGCTCATTTTGAATTATCCCTGTTTATTTAAAAATTCATTTTTTCAGCAAATTGCTAAATGAAAAATAAAAGTATGTTAAAGTAATCTGCTTCAAATTAAACTGAGATTAAAATCTGATTAAAATTTAATGTTGGAATTAATGAAGGCGATTGCATTGCCTGTATATGAAGACATTAAATCAATAAATTATGCTGCCTGAGATTTTTTAACTTTATTATTTTTTATAAAAAATATAAACGCTTTATAAAAAAATACATGATCACTTTTTAAATAAAATCGATACATGTATTAAAAAAAATTTGGTTAAAAAAAAGGGCATCAATAGATGCCCGTAAATTTCATTTGATTTTTTTATTTCAAATGCTTAGAAAGATGTTTAGCCATATCAAACATTGATACTTGTCCTTTGCCGCTGAAAATTGGTTTCAGTTTTGCATCAGCATTGATCATGCGTTTGTTGGCTTTATCCTGTAGCTTATTTGCTTTAATGTAAACCCACATTTTTTTCACCACTTCAGTACGTGGTAGAGATTTACTACCTACTACTTCGGCTAATGCTGCACTTGGTGCAAGTGGTTTCATAAACGCTGCGGATGGTTTACGGGCAGATTTTTTCTTTGCTGCTTTTTTTACTGGTTTCTTAGCTGCTTTTTTAGCTGCAGGTTTTTTGGCTGCCTTCTTTGCAATTTTCTTTGCCATTTTGTTTTAAGTTTTAGATTTTTAATGGATGTTCAATTTTTTCCTGTACCAAATATAGATTATTTGATTACATAAGGGAAAATCAATTTATTTTTCTTTTTCCTGACCCTTTATATTGTTGGTAAGTTGTTGATGAAGGGTGTCAGCAGCCGGTGCTTTTTACCCAGGTAAACTAAAGAAATTACCTATTTTCATTTCATGAATTTACTTGGAAACATCGTTTGGCTGATCTTCGGAGGCTTGTTTGCAGCATTGGGATATTTCTTTGGGGGCCTCATACTCTGTATAACAATTGTAGGTATTCCATGGGGATTGCAATGTTTTAAATTAGCCAGTTTGGTATTATGGCCATTTGGCCAAAAAGTGATCAATGCTGACAGCAATACGGGTTGTCTGTCTGTATTCTGCAATATTATCTGGATTGTTTTTGGAGGCTGGTACACTGCCCTGGTTCATATTATCATGGGAATAATTCTGTTTATTACCATAATTGGGATTCCCTGGTCCCGTCAGCATTTTAAGCTGGTAGAGATTTCATTGATGCCTTTCGGAAAAAAGATTGTTTCCGAATAGGACCCACTTAAAATAATAGGAATTTTTCCCCTCCAGAAAAACAAAATAAAATTTCATATGTGCCTGTTTCTGTAAATCAGACTTTGATTTTTTAAGAAAAGTTGTTACCTTTTTCCCATTAAACCTTAACATGAAGTTCCTCCTTCGCCGATATTTCGTATGGCTTGTGCTGTTTTTGATTTCCTGCAGCAGGCATCCCGATAATAATTTAAATAATAATCCACAAGGATATTCCGATTCCCAGGTAGTAGGTTCCTGGAAAATTACAGGTTATTCGTCAAGCCAGCCATATGATTGGGATAATGATGGCTCTGTGGAATCAAACATTTACAATTCATGGTCCGATTGTTCCAAAGATAATTTATATCATTTTTCGGCTGATAAAACAGGCCTCGTTAAAACCGATTGCGCCACTACACTTCAGGCCAGTTGGTCTATTATCAATACCCGGTATTTGGTTATTACTCCAACCGGGCAATCATCAGAGTCAGAGAAAATAGTTTCGATGACTTCTGTTGAATTCCAAACATCCCGGGATGTAACTGTTTCCAATGGTCAAAACATGACACTTACGAAAATCTGGACCAGGCAATAGCAGTATATTTGATTTTTTATGCAAAGACTAAAGCCAGAAGTTGATATAGTAAAAGATATTCTTGAAGCTGTTTTAGAGGCACAGCCATTATCATCATTCACAAAAAGTCTTTATCATCAATACCAGGAAAGAGGTGGCTTAAGCAAAAAGCAATTACAGGGCTTGTTGAATAAAGCAGAAAAAATCTCATCTATCCCTCCGGGAAAACTGGCTACACTGGAAGCAATCATTTTGCATAAACATTCAAAACACAAATCTGAATTGCCCGCAATTACACCTTTATATACTAAAAATGAGGAAGCCGGAAGAAAAATTGAATCCATACTTTTAAAATATCCCCAGCACAAACGGATCTTATTTTTGAAATTAAAGTTTGACAACAATGAAGTGTTAAGTAATACGGATCTGGCAGAGCTGGAAAAATTTCATAAACTGCTTATCAAAGACTGACCGGTTAATATTAAAAAATTAATTCACCAGCTTTTTAACTTCTGCTTTGATAAATCCATTCTCCAGGTATTTGTAAAGATTCTTCCCCGGACAACTGGTTTGAGATGAAAAGTCTTTGTGAGACGCAAGCGTTTCAATTGAAAGATTATACTTTTTGATGCAATAACCAATCAGTTTTATTAAAGCACTTAGCTGCATCACAGTCATTTCCTGTTCATTCATATTTCCAAGACAGGTGATTAATAAATGCCCAGTTGGATCATATTCAGTAGCAGTTTCACCAACTGTAAACACATCCCTTCCTTCAAAAACACTTCCGTCCGGAGCTATCAGGAAATGATAGGGAATGTCTGCCCAATTCCTGTCGGGTCCCATCCCCCATACCTGTATTCTCTTTATTTTAGAAGCTGCATCATCAGAAAGCAGGAGTCTTGTACCCTCATGATGTATTGTTACCCGATCCGGTTTATGCGTTTGATAAGGTTTGGGGTTATTGGCATTCCAATCTGCCCGGCTTATAATTCTGATAGAATCCTTCTTCGTTGCCTTTTTTGCTGAGGAACAAGCTGAAATAACCAGTGTAAGAAAAATGAGGTGATATAACTTCATCACCCAAATTAATAAATTCGTAAATCCTATAAAAAAAACCTCACAGCATTACTCATTTATGCTGTGAGGTAAACAAATTATTTCATTTGCGAACAGTACTTCTGCTATCCGTTTTAATAGAAGCAAGAACAAGTCCCCCAGGCATTTCCTTTGATGAATAAAATAATCTTAAGGAAACATCGCCTTTTTCCAACCCCAGGATATCTTTTACTTTACAGGTCATTGATGCCTGGCCATCCGAAAAAGTCCAGCTTTTCAGTACTTTGTCATGCTGATCTTTTACGGTAATAGTTTTACTTTTTCCAACCACTCCGCAATGGCTATAGCTGATACGCAATTCGTCCTCAGCATTATTTTGTTTCAATTCAATTGATTTAATGTTCTTATCTCCATAAACAAATTGCTTTATAAGCAATTTGTCATTGAGATGAATGGTGAAACTGTCACCCCCCCAACGGATAGTAAATGAAAATAATGTAAAACTGGCTGCTATAAGCAGGCTGGAAATAATAATTAATTTACGATTGATCTTTTTCATACTATACTTTTTTAAAGGTTAAAAAATGAAAATGTTTTTAAACATTTACTGATTCCACAAAATGAAAATATAGTTTGGGCAGGAACAATTTGTTTTGATGAAATGCAATATTCCCTTGACTTATTGTGAATATAAGGACCTTTAAGAAAGGTTATTTTCTCTCAGATTTGTAATTGTAAAACTTACCCAGATCCTTAATTATCCCTTTTTTTCCTGCTGAATAGAAAAAATAGTAAAGTAATTATCAGTACTGCTACAGAACCGTAAACCATATAGCTAAGAGGCATCTGAAATTGAATTGAATACTAAGCTACCAGAATTATTTAATATTGCTAACTTATACCTTATTCAAAAAATGAATACCCTGAAATATTTATCATTTACATTACTAGTTCTGATTTTTGGATGTAATCCAAAAGTGAATGAAACTGAAAAAAAACTTGATTCACTTTTTGATTCAATTTTCAAAGCAGATGAACCCGGTGCTGCAGTTTTGATTGCAAAAGGAGGAAAAATTATTTATGAAAAAGGATATGGCATTGCTGATATAAATACAAAGGAAAAAATAACAAGTAACACATTGTTCAATTTAGGCTCCATCAGCAAAACCTTTGTTGCTTATGGCATTTTATTATTAGCAAAAGAAAATAAACTCTCACTGGATAATGACCTTTATAAATATTATCCTGATTTTAAAGATTCAATACTGGCAAAAAAAGTAAAAATCCGCCATCTGCTTACGCATAGCTCGGGATTACCTGATACCAGAAATGTTTCCGGGGATAGCATTTTTTATTTAACCGCTAAAGATGAAGAAAACTGGGCTCCGGTAAAAAATGCTGAATACCTGGAATTTGAACCTGGTGAAAAATTCAATTATTCAAATCCTGCATTTAATGGGCTTGCATTGATTATTGAAAAGGTAAGTGGATTGAAATGGCAGGATTATATTCAGGAAAACATTATGAAACCATCCGGTATGAAAACATCTACCATTACTGATGGACCACATCCGGAAAAAGGAGTTTCACATGGCTATTTATTTGATAAAAATAAATATGTTGAAAAAGATTATGGTGAAGAACCCACTTTCGCAGCCTCCGGCAATGGAGGAGTCTGGAGCAGTGTAAGAGAATTATGGAGCTATGAACAAGCAATTCAAAAGAATATTTTCCTGGATAGCAACTGGATCAATAAATCAAGAACAGTTACTTTTTTTCCAAACTGGACAGACAGCCTGCCGGCAAAAATCGGGTTAAGCTGGTTTCTTGGTGAATTTGAGAATGCAAAGATAATTTTTCATACCGGTTCACAGGGAGGTTTCCGGTCTGATTATGTTTGGATCCCCGGAGAAAACATATTTTATGTTCTTCTTTGTAACACACCCAAACCCCTTGATCAAATAAGAAAAGAAGTTCTGTCTGCTGTTACGGAACATTAGGTCAATCCGGAAATCCTCTGATTGTAAATTTTTAATAAATAAGTATTACTACTTTGGCACGATGAATAAAATCATTAATCCTTAACAGAAAAACACAATTTGTAGTTTTCTGCCTACAATCCAGTCATTCAAATCATCACATCATTTTAATATTATGCTCTATTGGAAGATGGGGTTTTAATTCACTTCTTTTGTAAAAGAACATCAGTAAGATTATTCCTGTGACGATAGCCAGATAAAAGATCAGGTATCATTTGAAAACAAGTCCTGAAAGACCGTACCAATGCCAATTGTCCAAAGTCCAATGCCCAATTTGAAAAATTCGACCCTATGATATTTATTTTTTAATCTAGATTAATTTTCAATTATGAAATTCTTTAATAACACTAAATCAGCCAAAGAAGATGTAACTACATTTTCAGTAAAAGAAGTGATTGATCAACTGATAAAAGTGGTCCTGCTCAGCTGTACTCAAAAAGGAATTGTAATCCTCAATGAAGTAAACCCCGGATTAAAGTCTAAGAGTAATATAAACATTTTGGCTCTTGTACTGGGTAATCTCATAAATGAAGCTACCAGCTTCAGTGAAAATGATTGTCTTCGAATAAGCTCTTCAGAAAATGGTGAGATCATAGTTAGTTCCAAAAAAAGCAATCTTGGAAAAAACAGATCCTTTATGGTCAGTATTGATTCTTTACAAATTATTGCAGAAAGATTGGGTGCACCTGTCTATATATCAGGTTCTTTTAATAATGGTGTTGAAATTTTTGTACGTTTTAACAAAAAAGCAGCATAATAATTTAAAATAAAAGACAAACTTGCATGTAATAAAATTTTTCATTTTTTGTTTTAGTAGAAGAGGGAAAGTGAAACCTGGACAGGTTTCACTTTTTTTTGCCCTAACTTTATTTTCCAAACAGATATTGTATGGAAACTTATGGCAAGCTGCTGAACATCACAGTTCCCTTTTTCCTTTTTTTCTTTTTTGTTGAAAAACTTGTGGAGTGGAAAAAAAATCTACAGGTTATCCGAGGACTGGACAGTGTTTCCAGTTTCAGCAGTGGTATTACGAATGTAGTAAAAGATGTGCTGGGCATTGGGCTTGCTATCATTTCCTATGGATGGCTCCTGGATAAGATAGCTATTTTTAAAGTTGAAGCTACCCTCCTCACCTACCTGATTGCTTTTATTGTAATTGATTTCCAGGGGTACTGGGTACATTGCTGGTGCCATAAAATAAATTTTTTCTGGAACTACCACATCATTCATCATAGCAGTGAAGAATTTAATCTTTCCTGTGCTCTGCGGCAATCAATTTCCAATTTTATTAATTTCTTTACTTTTTTATTGATCCCGGCAGCTATACTGGGCGTGCCGGAAAAAGTAATTGCTATTGTAGCTCCGCTGCACCTTTTTCTTCAGTATTGGTATCATACACAACTCATAAATAAACTAGGGTTTCTGGAGCATATTATTGTTACACCTTCCCATCACCGGGTGCATCATGCAATTAATAAAGAATACATGGATAAGAATCTTTCACAGATTTTTATTTTCTGGGATAAACTATTTGGCACATTTCAAAAAGAACTGGATGATGTAAAGCCGGTATATGGTGTCACCCGTCCGGTAAGAACCTGGAATCCGATTAAAATAAATTTCATTCATATCTGGTTATTGATGAAAGATGCCTGGCATACCCGGAGTTGGAAGAATAAATTGCGAATATGGTTTATGCCAACCGGCTGGCGACCGGAGGATGTACAAGAAAAATATCCTGTGTACTATATCGACGATATTAAAAACTATAAAAAATTTGACACCCCTGCCTCAAAATCATTTATAGCCTGGAGCTGGGCACAAATGTTTTTTAACTACTTTCTTTTGGTCTACTTTTTTGCATTTATTGCACAAATAGGAACACCACATATTTTTTACTATGGGGCCTTTGTATTTATATCTATTTATGCCTATACCGATTTGATGGATGGCAACAGGGGTGCCCTTTATCTGGAAGTTTTTAAATCCTGCATTGGTATATTTATTATTTATTATTATGGCGACTGGTTTTTTTCTTCCCAACATTGGCCATGGTATCATTTTGTTGTTGGCTGCTATCTCCTCTTTTCTGTAATTGCGGTTTGTTATTTTGTACTCATTGAAATGAAAAAAAACAAAAATGAAAAACCGGCTATGGGTTTTTAAACCTTATCTCATTTGTTTTTCAGCAACTTTATTATTATTTAAAATAATCCAATCTTCAACAATTACTCAATCTTAAGTGTTTTGAAAAATAAATGTAAATTGTAAAGGGTGAAGCAACCCTTTTTGCTTTATCACCGATTAATTAACGAAACATAAAAACAATTGCTGACTGCCGGGGAACTGACCCAACATATAAAAGGATGTATCCGGAATAACAGAGAGAGCCAGAAAATTATTTATAGCTCTTTCTATGGCTATGCTTTGGCTGTTTGTGAACGATATGCAGGAAGTCATGATGATGCAATGGAAATTCTGAACGACGGGTTTCTGAAAATATTTAAAGAAATACATAAATACAAACCGATGTATACTGATGGCATGGCATCATTTACCGGGTGGTTAAGAAAGATCATGGTATATACTTCCATCGACCATTACAGAAAAAACAAAAAACACTTACTTAATATTCATACTGATCCCACTTTGCTGCAAATAGCAGCACCATATGAATCAGCAATTGATAAACTGTCTTATGAAGAAATTCTGAAGGCCATCCAGTTATTATCTCCGGCATACCGTACTGTATTTAATTTGTTTGTTAT
>CAZOOT010000043.1:22054-23133 GCA_964581455.1 uncultured Chitinophaga sp.
GGTTAAGCCTTAACTAAATTTCGAAAAAACTGGGTATAGCAGAAGGCACTTCAAAGTCAAATCTTTCAAAAGCAAGAATGCATTTACAAAATATTTTAATGAAAACAAATCAAATACAATACACGAAAAATGTCGTTTGACTCATTTGATAGTAAAATAAAAGATTCACTTGAAAAAGGCTCTCCTCCCTACAAAGAATCTTCCTGGCATAAAATGGAAACGATGCTGGACAAACATATGCCGCAAAAAAAAGATGATCACAGAAAAATCATCCTTTTCATTTTTCTTTTTCTATTGTTAGGTGGCGGTACAACTTTATTATTAAACCAGGGGAATTCAGAAAGCAAAGTATTGGTGAAGACAAATAAACCAGCATCTTCAAATACAACATCAAAAAATGAATCCACAAGGGTTGTTGATAAAAATGAAAAATCAAGTCCGGCTTCTCCTTTAAACATTAATGTAATAGTTGAGAGAACGTCTCTTAAACACAATACATTAAGCAGGAATAAAACCAGTATTCCTGAAAAAGAAACCACCTCTTTATTTGCGGAAGCAAAACTGGCAAATCACAACAATAAAATAAACAACGAAAAAGAAATTGTTCCTGCTTCTATAAATACTGACAGGGAAATAATTTCAAGTGAAGCTGATTCCAATAATATTGAAAGTGATTTAACCAATAAACAGGAAGTAACCAAAACTGCCGACCTGACTAAAAATAAAATTGAGAAAACAGAGACCTTGTCAAATGAGAAGAAAGACGATGTATCAGAAAAAAATATATCAAAAGAAACTATACCAAAGTCGGTTCGAAAGCAGCAATCCATATTAAACAATATCCTGATCAATTTTTCTACAGGCCCGGATATTAGTTCTGTAGGAAATAATACAGGTAAGATCCAAATGATGATTGGTGCCGGGTTAGGATATAAAATTTCGGACCGCCTGATAATCCGTTCCGGACTTTTTACCGGCAATAAAAATTATGCTGCTAAACCCGAAAATTATAATCCGCCTTCTAATTTCTGGGCTTATTACCCAAATTTGAAATCTATTAACGCCGACTGTAAAGTACT
>CAZOOT010000044.1:0-22650 GCA_964581455.1 uncultured Chitinophaga sp.
CGGTTTTTTTTCCCGTCAAAAAAGGCATTTTCCATGTTCACCAGAATGTTTTTCAGCCTGATTACGCCTTTACTGAATTTTAATTCTTCAACAGATCTTTCAACACTTATAACAGTAGGCGACTTAACAACTTCCCTGCTGTTCAGCATTAAGCCAGTGTTTTGTAAAAGGATTTCCGTATGATCCCTTGCTTTGATCCTGATCTGTCCATTTATTATTTGCAGCCTTTCAAGGCTCATTATTCTGTTAATCACATCCAGGGAAGAAATAAAAGTTTTTGTGTTTTTCGATTTGATAATTTCGGGTTGTGTGTAATTTATATCTGGATTTGTAAGTGTTGCCTGTTGTGCTTTTATCCTCCGGTTAAAAAGTAATTCACTCCACGAAAGACCACTTAATGCAAATTGCTGTACTTTAATATTCCTTGTGTCTTTATATGCTTCTGTATTCACAGAAAAATTACTTAATAAAATCCTGTTCTCTCTTAACCGGATACTATCGAATCTTAAAAAATAACTGCTATCCTTTACAAAATTTTCATAATTATGAATGGCCATGTCAAATCCTTCGAGCATTACCGGTTTTGGCCGGTTTTGTTCAATGGAAAGACCTATCATTTCAAAGTTATTCTGATCAGATGAAAAGGTAGTTGGATTTCCGTCCCTGTATGTAGTAATATCAATACCTGCATTCGTAACACTGATATAATTCAACAACAAATTACCCGTTAATTCCTGGATGAGGGTGTCCAGGTTAGGCAGCTTATTTTTCGCCAGGCCTTTTTTGCTAAGTTCCAGTTTGATATCAAATAGGGGATTTCTGCAAAAAACAGTATCTGCTTTTATCAATTCTCTTTCATAAAGAGCTTTGAAATCAACATTCACAAGTCGAAGTGTATCAAGGAAAATTTTAAATTCTGAATTATTTTCACCCGTTTTTTTACCGATCAGGGTACAGCTGTCTATTTGAATAAATTTTCTCCGGATATTGATCCGGAATTTACTGAAAGCTAACCGGTGATTTCCATCCGGAAAAACAATATCCTGATCTGTTGTTCTGAATAACATCTGGTCGCTGAAAAAAAGTTTTTCATCACTTAAGGTACTGTCGATTTTTAAATTATCAATATGAATATGGAGGTTGGAAACAGTCAATGGTAATTGTTCCGGGTGAATTTTATTTATTAAAGTAAATTTCCCGTCATTCATTTCAAACCGGGTTACCTGGAAAAATTTCGATGCTTTGATAATGGAGTTATAAATTTTTCCCATCTCTTCAGGAATGGAAACTTTTTTTGTTACGGAATCAGATCCGGGTTTAAGACGGGTAACTGTGATCTTTGGCGCTGTCAAATAAATAGAATCAATCAGCAATTCTTTTCTTGTAAAGATGGGTAGCAGTGCTTTTACTTTCAACCGGATATTATCAATGTCTAAATTATAAGATGTTTTAAGATCCAAAGAATCATTTGAAAAGAAAGAAACATTTTGCAATTCTACTTTTTTGCTGAAATAATTGAATTTTATATTCTTCACTTTCAACCGGAGCTTATTGTTGGATTCTGTTGCTACCAGGCCTTCTATCAGCGATTCAGCATTATTTACTACGTAAAAATGGAGCGTGGTGATCAGAATTAAGAGAAGTCCCAGAATGATTCCCAGGGTTTTTAAAATTTTTTTCTCTAGCCAAACAATCCACATTCAATCGGGGGTTAATAAGCTGTCAAATTACTCAAATTTTGCCGGAATGAAAAAGCCACCTTGTTATGAGTGGCTTAATTTTTTTAACTAACCGATGAGCCCGGACTCACAGCTTCTTCAGGTTTTAAAAGCCGGAGTTTTCCGTCTTTGTCTTCTGCTGTTAAGATCATACCCTGGCTTTCTATGCCCTTCATTTTACGCGGAGCAAGATTTACCACTACCACTACCTGTTTGCCGATCATTTCTTCTGCCGTATAATGCTGGGCTATCCCTGAAACAATGATTCTTGTTTCAGAACCCATATCAACAGTTAATTTTAAAAGCTTATCTGCTTTGGCTACTTTTTCACATGCAGTAACTGTTCCGATCCGCATGTCCAGTTTTGCAAAATCATCATAAACGATCTCGGCTTTAGCCAAGTTCGGTTCTATGTTATTTTCTTCCATTTTAGAATTTAGAATTTGTTTTTTGGAATTTGCTCTTAACTTTTCTACCTGGGCAACTATTTCCCCGTCTTCTATTTTTCTGAATAATAATTCCGGGGGCCTTAAACTATAACCCACACTCAGCAGTTTTAGTTTGCCCGCATTATCCCAATCCAGCATTTTATCCACCACCTTCATCAGGTGCAGCATTTTTTTAGCTGTTGTTGGTAAAAATGGATTAATTAAAATAGCAAGATTGGCTGTAAGCTGTAAACAAAGATGTAAGCAATTATCAATTGATTTTTGAACATAAGGATTTTCTGCAAGTTTCTTTGCAACAATCCAGGGCTCTTTTTTCTGCATATACTGGTTACCCTTGCGGCTAAGTTCTATTACTTCAAATAATGCATCCCGGAACTTAAATTCCTCCAGCAGATTTTCAACCTTCTGCTTTGCACTTTCAATTTCTTTGATGATCCAATTATCATCATCGGTCAGTAATTCTTCATGCAGCTTCGGTACTTTACCAACACATAATTTATGCATCAGTACCAGGGTCCGGTTTACAAAATTTCCGAAAATAGACACCAACTCACTGTTATTTCTTTCCTGGAAATCTTTCCAGGTAAAATCGTTATCCTTGGTTTCAGGTGCATTGGCACAAAGCACATAGCGCAGTGCATCTTCACCACCCGGAAAATCCTTTACATATTCATGCACCCACACCGCCCAGTTACGGCTTGTAGAAACTTTATCGCCTTCAATATTCAGAAATTCATTGGCCGGCACATTATCAGGCAATACAAACCCGCCATGTGCTTTTAGCATTGCCGGAAATATGATGCAATGAAATACTATATTGTCCTTTCCGATAAAATGAACCAGTTTGGTATCATCCTTACACCAATAGTCTGCCCATTGATCTGTCAATTCTTTTGTGGCAGAGATATAACCGATCGGCGCATCAAACCATACATACAAAACTTTTCCTTCAGCATCCGGCAAAGGAACTTTTACACCCCAGCTACTGTCCCTGGTCATGGCCCTGCTTTGCAAACCCATATCCAGCCAGCTTTTGCACTGACCATACACATTGTTCTTCCATTCCTTGTGTTCTTCCAGTATCCATTCTTTCAGCCAGGGTTCATATTGTTGTAATGGAAAATACCAGTGCTTTGTTTTTCTTTTTACCGGAACTGCATCACTCAATGTACTGCGTGGGTTAATTAACTGTTCTGGTGATAAACTGCTTCCGCATTTTTCACACTGATCTCCAAAAGCATTTTCATTTTTACAAATCGGGCAGATTCCGGTTATATATCGGTCCGCTAAAAAAGTATTGGCTTTCTCATCATAGTATTGTTCCGTTTCTTTTTCCTCAAACAAACCATCATCATACATTTTTTTAAAAAAAGCTGCCGAAGTTTCATGATGTGTTTTGTTGGAAGTACGGGAATAGATATCAAATGAAATACCCATTTGTTCAAAGCTGTCTTTGATCTGTGCATGGTAGGTATCCACGATCTGCTGGGGACTTACACCTTCTTTCAATGCACGGATCGTTATGGGTACGCCATGCTCGTCACTGGCACATATAAATTTTATATCTCTTTTCTGTGCCCGCTGATAGCGAACATAAATATCTGCAGGTATATATACACCAGCCATATGCCCTATATGCACAGGGCCATTAGCATAAGGAAGTGCTGCTGTAACCAGGTATCTTTTCGGTTGATTCATTTTTTATTTTCCCAACTTTTGTAATTCTAATAATAGTCCCTTGCGTCGCACTCTTGTACACCAGGATATCTATTCACCAAAGCGGACATGTGGGAAGTCTGCAAAAGTACCTGATAAACCATCATTGCCCAAAACCCCGGAATTGAGATAACGGAGTTGTATGGCGTTTAAATGGCAGAAGCAAAAAAATGAACCACATAGAAAGATAGCTACATAGAAATATACACATAGGTTTAATATTATGGATAGAACAAAATCTGCGATTTATTGTATTTCTATGTGAAGTCCTATGTTTCTATTGTGACTATTGTGGTTCAAAACCCGATGTCTATCGGGATTAGCAGATTTTATTTACTTTGGGACCAGACAAAATAAAATTCTTGTATGGAAAATTGGTTTCAGATTAAAAATATAGTCGAATTGGATTCGCCTGCACTCGTCGTTTTCCCTGACAGGGTAAAGCATAATATTGATCTGGCGATAAAAATGGTAGGAGATGTAAACCGGTTACGTCCGCATATTAAGACAAATAAATCCCCTGAAGTTTCTAAAATGATGATGGGGGCGGGTATTAGTAAATTTAAATGTGCAACTATTGCTGAAGCAGAAATGCTGGCACAATGCAATGCGACAGATGTGTTAATGGCCTATCAGACGC
Organism: uncultured Chitinophaga sp.; assembly: GCA_964581455.1. GTDB lineage: Bacteria > Bacteroidota > Bacteroidia > Chitinophagales > Chitinophagaceae > VBAS01. The sequence continues at coordinate 4,524 of CAZOOT010000044.1, forward strand.
TGGGCCCAAAACTAAAACGTTTAATTTCTCTGATAAAAAAATATCCCTTAACTAAGTTTTCCTGTCTTACAGACAATAAGGATGCGGCAAATGAACAGGCAACTGCTTTTAAAGCTGAAAACCTTTCCATAGATGTATATCTTGATTTAAATGTGGGTATGAACCGCACAGGAATTATTCCGGATGAAAAAGCTATTGAACTCTACAGGCATTGCTCATCATTAAAAGGAATAACAGTTGCCGGTCTGCATGCCTATGACGGTCATTTGAGAGATTCAGATATAACCTTCCGTAAACAAAAATGTGACGAAGGATTTAAATCTGTTGAAGAATTGAAAAAGAACCTGGAGGAAGAAGAATTAAAGGTACCTGTAATTATCGCAGGTGGATCACCTGCTTTTCCGATCCATGCCGAAAGAGAAAACTTGGAATGCAGCCCGGGCACATTTGTTTACTGGGATAAGTGCTATACTGATCTTTGTCCCGAACAGAAATTTAGAACAGCCATTGTATTGGTAACCCGGGTTATTTCTTTACCAGCCGGAAATAAAGTTTGCACTGATCTTGGACATAAATCCGTTTCAGCAGAAAATGAGATCGGAAAAAGAGTTTATTTTCTGAATGCAACAGGATTAAAAGCAGTTAGTCAAAGTGAAGAGCACCTGGTATTGGAGAATACAGAAGGACTTAATATAAAACCCGGGGATGTTTTATATGGATTGCCACATCATGTTTGCCCGACAGTTGCATTATATGATTCAGTTTATACAATTGAAAATGGTTTTGTAACCGGTGACTGGAAAAATATTGCCAGGGACAGAAAGATTAATCTGTAGTTTTTAGTATCAGGATTAATAGGGTGAAGGACTCACGGAAGTCCAGCCTCCATCTATAATTAAACTTTGCCCTGTTATATGTTTTGCCTGCGGAGAGACCAGAAAAAGTGCAGCATTGGCAACATCCAGGGTTGTAGCAGGTTTTCCCAATGGCGTTATCCGGCTCCATGTTTTTTCATAATCTGGATCATCCATTGTTCTTTCAGTTAACGTTGCTCCTGGCGCTATTGCATTTACATTTATGTTATAAGGAGATAATTCAATAACAAGGTTTTTAGCTAATATTTCCAGTCCAGCTTTAGTAATGGCATATGCAGCCAGATTTTTATGTGCCTGGTGTCCGACAACGGAAGACATAAATAAAATGCTGCCACCTGTATTCTTTTCTTTCATTTGTTTGGCTGCTGCCTGAGCAAGAAAGAAACTCCCGGCGAGATTCAATTGCATCACTTTGTTAAATGAATCGGGAGTGTAATCAAAAAAATCTGCATATAAGGTTATGCCTGCATTGGCAATGGCAATATTGAGATTGCCAAAATCAGAAACGGCTTGACTTACCATTTCGTTTATAAATTTTGTATCGGCCGCATCTCCAGTTATGCCTGTACAAGTGCCTCTTTCAGCTTTAATCTGGTCAACAGCAGTTGAAGTTAATTTTTCATCAATATCATTCAGTACTACTGATGCACCCTGCAATGAAAGTTGTTTTGCAATTTCAAATCCTATACCCTGGCCTCCGCCGGTTACAATTGCCACATGGTTTTGAAAAACATTTTTCGGCATATAAAAATATGAACCGGTTTATAATTTTAGAATTCCATTTTATCGTTTATGAGCAAACATCCAGCTAAGAAAATCTTTTTCTGCAAATGTATTATCCCAGCTGTTATGATTAACTCCCGGGTATTCCGTATACTTAACTTCTGCTTTTAATGTTTTTAATTTCTCTACCATTTCCTGCGACAATTTTACATTCACTACTGCATCTGCATCGCCATGAAATACCCAAAAAGCGGTTTTTAATATTCGGTTGTCATAATGATTCACATCTCCGCCGCCACAAATGGGTAAGGCGGCGGCATACAGATCAGGATTTCGATAAACGGATTCAAATGTTCCCATGCCTCCCATTGACAATCCGGCAATATAGACTTTCGATTTTTCGACAGATTCTTCTTTTATTAGTTTTTTCACCAGGTCATTTGCAGCTGTCAAAGGCCAGTTTGCAGTTTCGTCATAATCAAAACTAAATTTTATGGGTTGAACAGTTCTGTCAACTTTTGTAACAGCCCAGAAAGATTCTGCCGGGCATTGGGGAAACACAACTATAGCAGGATAATTTTTCCTGTTTTCATCCTTTAGGAAAAGTTTGGCTCCATGTGTCAACTGCTTTTCATTATCATTACCTCTTTCACCGGCGCCATGCAGAAAGAGTATTAAAGGATACTTTTTGTTTTTATCATAATTCTCCGGGTAAAGAATGCGATAGGGTAATACTTTTCCATCGGCATACGTAAATTCATTTTTTTGGTACAGGTTAATATCCTGCGCCAGAATAAATAAAGGAAAACTGAAAATAAACAGAATGATTAATTTTTTCATACTATAAGTTTGTGATTTAAAATTAAACATATTTTGGTTTTGGGTAGGGTTTAGTTTAATGATCAGATTATCTTTTTTCAGGTAACTTTAATCTAATGAAACGAAAGCAATTTCTGACCACTGCTACATCTATGCTGGCTACTGCCGCCTTGCCTTCATTGCCGGCTTCTTCTGCAGAAAATTTTAAAATAGAAGAAAAGTATTTCACTCCTCCGTACTTAAAAAACGGAGATAAAATCGGCATCACTTCTCCTGCAGGATATATTAGTTTGGAAGAAATAAAGCCTGCAATGAAAAAAATGGAGAGTTGGGGATTCAAAATCAAAATAGGAGAATCAATAGGTAAAAGAGATTTTACTTTTGGAGGAACCGATGAAGAAAGAACAAAAGATTTTCAGCAAATGCTGGACGATCCCGAAATAAAAGCCATTATGTGTGCCAGGGGTGGGTATGGAGCCGTCAGGATCATTGATAAACTGAAATGGGACAAATTTAAAGTACAACCCAAATGGATCATTGGCTTTAGCGACATCACAGTTTTTCATTCTCACCTTACTCAACATTTAAGGATTGCTTCTGTTCATTCAAAAATGTGTAACAGTTTTCCTGAAGATTGGTCAAAAGCAGAACTGGTACAGGTAGAAACAATTGAATCGATTAAGCTTGCACTAAGTGGTGAAAAAATGAGTTATAAATTCCAGTCAAATAATTTTAACAGACAAGGAAAAGCAGAAGGTATTTTGACTGGTGGAAATCTGAAGATGCTTGAAACACTTGCCGGTACAGCATCGGACATACAAACTGATGGCAAATTATTATTTGTAGAAGATACCGGTGAGTATTTATATAATATTGACCGGATGTTCTGGAACCTGCAACGTACCGGAAAGCTAGATAGGCTTGCGGGTTTGATTGTTGGCGGTTTCAGGATAAAGCCAACTGAGGATCCGGCAGAAGAATTTGGAAAGAACCTGGTTGAAATTGTTTTAGAGAAAGTGAAAAATTATGCTTACCCGGTTTGTTTTGATTTTCCGGTTGGGCATATTAAAAATAATTATGCGTTGAAATGTGCTGTACAACACAGGCTATTGGTAAATGCCGATTCAGTAAGTTTGTCTGAACTGTAATTCACATGATTAAAATTCCCCCATATTTAAAAAAAGGCGATAAGATTGGGCTGGTTTGCCCGGCAGGTCATATGCCGGTTGAGAAAGTACAGGAATGTGTACGGGTACTGAATGAAGAATGGGGTTTTACTACCAGGCTCGGGAAGACGATCGGGAATGAATTCAATTATTTTTCAGGTTCGGATAAGGAAAGGCTGGAGGATTTTCAGCAAATGCTGAATGATCCGGAAATAAAAGCCATTATGTGTGCCAGGGGTGGTTATGGGGTTGGCCGTATCATCGATCAGATCGAGTTTACAAAATTCAAAAAAAATCCGAAATGGATCATCGGTTTTAGTGATATCACCGTTTTGCATGCACATATTTACACTAACTATTACATTTCTACACTGCATGCACCAATGGCCAATGCATTTAATGATGGAGGGTATAAAAATGAATTTGTTCAATCATTGAAAAATGCTTTGGAAGGAAAAAAAAACAAATATGAAACAACCACACATGAATTTAACAGAACTGGTAAAGCAAGCGGAGAGCTGGTGGGAGGAAATCTTGCCTTATTGGCTCATTTATCGGGAACCGATTCAGATATTAAAACAAAGGGCAGAATACTTTTTATAGAAGATATAGGGGAGTACCTCTACAATATTGACCGGATGATGTATCAACTCAAACGTAGCGGCAAACTGAATAAATTAGCAGGCCTGGTGGTTGGCGGTTTCAGTGATATGAAGGACACTGAAAAACCATTCGGGCAAACTGCCTATGAAATAATCAGAGACCTGGTTAGTGAATATAATTACCCGGTTTGTTTTGGTTTCCCGGTAAGCCATGAAAAGGAAAACTATGCATTGAAAATCGGTGTGAAATACAAATTGAAAGTTACCGGTTCAAAAGTAACGTTGGATGAATAATTTAATTTTTGAGCAGGGAATCAAGTTTACTGATCATAAGTTTATATTTATAAAGGTCATTATGACTACCCCCTTTGATTGTAATAAACTCATCGTCTTTTTTTAAAACAGTTTTTAGTTTTTTAGCATTGTTATAAGTTACAATTCTGTCATTTGTTCCCTGGAATATGGAAACCGGAACATGGGTATGCATCAGGTAACGATATGTAGGTATTTTATATTTTATAATCCATTCAATAGGATAAAAAGGTAAAAATGTTTTTAGAATTGAAGGATAATCATAATAAGGTGTTTCCAGGATTAGCCGCTTGCTGGGTTGTTTTGATGCCAGTTGGGATGCAATACCAGTCCCCATACTTTTCCCATAAATAATGATGCTGTCCGGTGAAAATTTTGAATTAGCAAATTTGTATAAATAATCAGCCCAGTTGTATAAATTTTCTTCTGAAAACTTACCCGTACTTTTTCCATATCCGGGATAGTCGATCATCCATACTTCATAACCATGACGGGTGAAAAAAGGCGGATATTTTGCATACCAGGATATGTTTTTCCTGTTTCCATGAAAATACAAAACGACTCCTTTTGTAACGGTATCGGTACTAAAAAACCGGATAATATTCAGATTGGAATTATCATTCACCGGAATATTTATATCCTCATGTTTTTCCGGAAAGTCATATTTGAAAGTGCTTTTTAGGGAAATAGGACGAAAAAGAATAGCATCCTGTAAAAAATAAAGTGCAATAGCTCCCAAAACATATATAAGCAGAATAATCTTTAACCATTTAATGATCTTCTTTACTTTTTCTTTTATCATTCCGGCAAAGATGAAAAAAAAAGACATGAATCAATCATGTCTTTCTCATTTTTGCATTTTAATATCGGTTATAGTAATCCCGTAAACGGCTATAAAGATTTTCCTGAATATCATTAATAATATGACGTATTATATCTTCTTCACGTGGTGGATAAGCCCCTCTGCGATTCAAAAGCATTTTATCGTTTTCACTTAATGCTCTTTCATCTCCGGTATAAGTAGCAAATTCTGATATCCAGCTATGTCCTCCCCTGAAATCATTGCTCCATAACCTGCGGCCATGTTCATCCCTGATATTCACCAGCATTGTTCCCACAGAGTTCATAATTCTCCTGGTGGTATGAATAGTGGCATAAACTTTTTTGTATTCTTTTACTACTGAATCTGGCTTATACACTGTTTCTCTTACAAGAACATCCCTTGATACTACTCTTTTACTAACCTCATCTCTTACCCTGCCAATATTCATGGTGTTAAATCGAAAATCAATGAACTGATCAGGACGAATTCCTGACCGGCTTGCATCCCAATCAGTATAAAAGTTTACAAATTTGTTATTTGAATGATATTTCAGCTTACGGAAAATCTCGTTTTCAAAATTTCTTAGTTCAAAATCATTATATGAAGTGTACCTATAGCCAAAGTTATCCAATGGCATTATAATGACGTTTACCACTGCTTTTTGATAAGCCTCGTCCCGCATTGATTTTATATCATAATCTCCGGGTTTGAAAGAAAGGGCCTGGTTAAATTCTACGTAGGCATTCCTGAAACTTTGTTTATCATTCCTGTCCATCCATTTCACACCTCTTTCATAGCGTGTATCTGCTGCTTTTTCTGCATAGGATGTGAGATAAGAGGAATAATCAATAGTATTTACCAGCTCATTTGCTTCCGGTGACCGGTGAATTGCATTATATAGTTTTTGTAACTGGGTGTATTCTTTGTATATCCATTCCCATTTTAATTCATTATTATTTACTGACAGATTTCTGATTTTAGATTCATGTTGGTCTACTGCATAGCGATAAGCATTTTGCAAAACTGATTTCAGGCTTTCATCATCATTCTTTTTTTGCAATTTTTTTACAGCCAGCTCAACCGCTTCATCATAATCTCCGGTTTCATAGAGCTTAGAAGCTGTTTTGCAACCGGTCATTGCAACCAGAAATGTTAAAAGTAAAACAGGTAAGTAGAATTTTCTTTTCATATTTGGCTCCTTTTGCTATATAACGTTCAAATAGTGTTCCATGGAAGTAGGAAAAAATGTAATTACAGAATAGTTAACAAATGAAACCGGTTGCAATCAGTATTTTAAGATATCCCTGATGAAATTATGGTATTCGTCAAAGGAAGGAAGGTCATTATGATGCCCGCCTGGAATGCGAATCAGTGTGGTTTTTCGGGGATGTAATTTTTGTAATTTTTCACTATGTTTTATTGGAATAAGCATGTCTTTTGTACCATGAATTATATACGTATGACAGTTCACATATTTGATCCATTTATCTGTTCTCAGATGGAAGCGCAATACAAATCTTACAGGCAGAATAGGGAAAAATCTTTCTACAACTTTTAAGAAACTATAATATGGTGCATCGAGAATTAAATAACGGGGGTTATTGTCGGCTGCAAGTTTACTGGCAAATCCACTCCCCATGCTGCGTCCGTAAACAATGAGATAGTCTTCTGCATATACTTCTTTTAGTTTATCATAAACAAACTGCATGTCGTTCAGCATTTCTTTTTCACTTCTTTTACCGGTACTTTTTCCAAATCCACGGTAATCTACCAGCAATACATCGTAATCGAACCGGTAAAAATCACGGGCATATCTTGCCCATCCTTTTATACTCCTGGTATTGCCATGAAAATAGAGGATCAGCCCTTTGGGTTTTTCCCGGAAGAAATGAAGCCCGTTGATACTGACTCCGGGCTCTACATCAAAAAAATATTCCTTAAAGGGAATGTCGTATTTAAACTGGAAATCTTTTTTAAGTTTTTCAGGTTTAAAAATAAATCTCTCCTGCAGGAAATAAATCAGGATCAGAACAATAATGAATCCTGCGATAATGTAATAGACGAATTCCGGCAAAGTAATTTCCTGTTTAAGGAATTAAGATAATTGATTATTCTGAAATCAAGCAAGAGAGGTTAACATTACCGGAAATCATTCGTCATTCATGATCCGTGTAAGCTTTAAAGAAGTTACCGGCGCCACGATCAGTGGGAACTTTTCTACAGTAACATTTGAAAGATCCAATCCAAAACTCTTTTCCTCAGACAAACTGACATCTTTTATCCAGAAATAAAATTTCATTACCACTTTTTCCCAGAATGGCAATTCATTATCCTGGCTCAGGTATTTTTCCATCACAATAAACTGGAAATCGCCAACTACCTGTTTCTTTTTTTCCAGGCTTTCATACCTGATATTTATGTTTACTTCTTTATTGGCTATCAGGTCTTCCACTACTTTTCTGAACATCAGGTTGATTCTTGGCTGTACTTTAAACCCTAGTTTGAAATCCACCCGGATAATATCATTGGGAATAATATGCTCTACCTGGTATTCGCAGGTATAAGGATCATCCAAAGTATCAACATGCACCATCCAATAAATGTCGGCTCGTTTTGGTTTCTTATCCAGGATAGAATAAATGATCTTGTGTTCTATCTCTTTCGGGTTGTTGGCACTGGTCAGGTATGCAAGGTGTGTTGCATATTTTGGAACTGATTTGTCATTACTGAGTTCCTGGATCTTTGGGATATAATGTTCCAGCCGGACAAACTCCACATATCGGTTCTTTATTTTTCTGGCCCTGTACCATACGAACATGATCATAAATAAAAGTCCGCCGATGATAAAAGAGACATAGCCACCATGAGTGAACTTATCCAGGTTTGCAATTAAAAAGGCTACTTCTACAGATACATAAACAAATAAATATAACATGACCCAGAACCTTGAAACCCTGTGTGTGAAAAGATAATAGGAAAATAAGACAGTATTCATCATCATGCCCAGGTTGATGGTCAGTCCATAAGCCGCTTCCATATTTGAGGAGCGTTGGAAATACAATACGACACCACAACAACCCAGAAATAACAACATATTTACAGCAGGAATAAATAATTGTCCTTTTTCTTCACTCGGATAATTGATCTTGACCTTGGACCAAAGGTTCAAGCGCATAGCTTCACTGATGAGGGTAAAAGAACCGGATATCAATGCCTGGCTGGCAACAATCGCTGCGGCAGTTGCAATCAGGATACCAATGATTCTGAATTGATCGGGCATGATGGCATAAAATGGATTGATATCTGTAATAATTGTTCCCTGGTGGTTTAAAAGCCATGCTCCCTGGCCAAGGTAATTTAGAATCAAACTCGTCTTTACAAAAATCCATGAGATTCGAATGTTGTCTCTTCCAGCATGTCCCAGATCACTGTACAGGGCTTCTGCACCGGTAGTACAAAGAAAAACGGCACCGAGTATCCAAAACCCCTGAGGATATTGTGTAAGTAATTTAATGCCATAATACGGATTGAAGGCTTTCAAAACATTTAAATCATCTACTATATGGCTCACACCAAGAACAATAAGCATGGAAAACCAAACTACCATAACAGGACCGAAAAACCGACCAATTGATGCTGTTCCGAATTGCTGTAAAAAGAAAAGGATAAAAAGAATGAATAATACGATACCGACAATAGTCCACTGTGTGATGTTACTGAATATATGAATCTGTTTAAGACCTTCCACTGCTGCAGTTACTGAGATAGCGGGAGTAATGATGCCTTCTGACAAAACTGCTGCTCCGCCAATCATGGCCGGAAATACGGCCCATTTACCATGCCGTCTTACCAAAGCAAAAAGTGAGAACATGCCACCCTCACCTCTATTATCCGCTCTGAGCGTAAGTATTACATATTTTATGGTGGTTTGAATTGTAAGCGTCCAGATAATACAGGATAGACCGCCAAGAATCAGATCTGTAGTAATGACTTTGTCTTTAATAATGGCACTAAAAACGTAAAGTGGGGAAGTACCTATATCGCCATAAATAATGCCGATTGCAACGATTAGTCCAGCCAGTGTTACCTTATTGGTGGGAATTCTCACTAATTTTTTTTTTGAAACCTGTACAGTTCAGGTGTACGGATCAGCCATCAAAGGTATAAGGAAATTGAATTAAATAAAATCAAATCATGAGAATGTCCCGGAAATTGTGCCTTTCAATTCCAGCAGAATGGAATTTTTTACCAGCAATTTTGTATATTAAACTTTCAGTCATTTAACAAAATAAAAGAGTGTAACCTGCATTCACACTCGTCTTATTTGAGTAACAACTTGTAATTTTATACCCAAAAAAGAATTCTATGAAATCTTTGTGTTTATTGATTTTGCTGATGGTATTTGCTGGTCTGCCTGGCCTTATGGCACAGCGTATCCTTATTTCTGAGCCCGATAGAGAAGACAGCCGGAGGATGAATTTCGAGGTTATAGGAAAATTGGGCAATAATTTTCTGATTTATAAAAGTCTGAGAGGCGAAAATTTTATTTGTGTTTATGATAATGAAATGAAACAGGTGGATAGGATCAGGCATGAGTATCTGCCGGATGAACGAATGATCAATGTGGATTTTTTCCCATATTCAGATTTTGTTTACATGATCTATCAATACCAGAGAAGAAATATTGTGCATTGTATGGCTGTAAAGCTGAATGCAAAGGGAAAGAAACTTTCTGATCCGGTTGAACTGGATACAACTGCTTTGGGAGGGATGACCAGTAATAAGATATATACCGTACTTAGTAGTGAGGACAAACAAAAACTGGTCATCTTTAAAATTAATAGCCGTAACCGGGAAAAATTCCTGATCACCACAAAACTTTTCAATGATAAACTTGATCTTTTGAAGAAAAGCATCCTTTTTATGCCGATGGATGAACGAAACGATAATCTGGGAGAATTTGCCCTGGATAACGAAGGGAACCTGGTGTTTTCAAAATTTATACGGACAAATAATGAAAATATTTCAAAAGCTTATATAGTAGTAAAAAAAGCGATGGCTGATGATTTCACTTTCTATGATCTGAATCTGGATAAGATTTACCTGGATGAACTGCGGATCAAAGTAGACAATTATAACAACCGGTACTTATTGAATGCTTTTTATTACAATCAGAAAAGAGGCAATATAGATGGTTTGTATTTTATGATTCTAAACAAAAATACAGGCGGTTTTGAATACCAGAATTTACTGGAATTCAGTGAGGATCTGCGACGGGAAGCCAGAGGAGAAGGAAATATCAGGATGGCCTTCAATGATTATTTCATCAGGAATATTATCATTAAAAAGGACGGAGGATTTTTAATGGACGCAGAAGCTTTTTATACCACTTCAAGATCGGGTATCTGGAACAGATGGGATTATATGTATGGCTCACCATTTATGACGCCGCTTGACTATTATTATTACTCACCTTATTACTCCAATTGGTGGAGGAGGGGTACCGGAAACCAGGCTGTAAGGTATCATGCGGATAATATGATCATTTTTTCTTTTGATAAAAACGGGAAACTGGATTGGAGCAATGTGGTAAGGAAAGGGCAGTATGATGATGATTCAGATGACAGGATTTCTTACCAGGTAGTAAATACAGGCGGACAATTACATTTTCTCTTTAATATGCAGGAAAGAAGGAATATCCTGCTGAATGATTATTCATTATCACCTGACGGACAGATCAACCGGAATCCCACTTTAAAAAACCTGGACAAGGGTCATGAGTTTATGCCAAAATATGGGAAGCAGGTAAGTGCTAACCAGGTAATTGTTCCTTGTTTCTATCGGAATTATATTTGTTTTGCAAAAATTGAATTTAATTGATCGGATTATTTAAACAAAAGACCCCAGCCAATATCCTGTTTGTTTTTGTGTTGGGAATACTGATCAAACTCCCCATTTTCAAACATACTGTACCGGTACAGGCAGATGAACAGTCGGCTGTTTTTTATAAAGCTATTATTACATTCCTGAATTCATTTGGAAGCAATAGCGCATATGTTTATGCAGTTGTTACTTACCTGTTATTATTTATACAATCAATGCAACTGAACAAGCTGATCAATGATCAGCGGATGATGCAACGAATGACCTTTTTGCCTGCAACATCTTATATGATCGTTACATCTCTCATTCCCGCGTGGAATTTCATGTCTGCACCATTATTGGTCAATTCACTTATCTTGATAGTATTTAGTGGTCTATTTAAACTGTACAATCAAAGCAATGTAAAAGAAAATATTTTTAATATCGGGTTAGCAATTGGTCTAAGCTCTTTCCTTTTCTTCCCATCTGTAATTTTGATTTTTTGGCTTTTATTCGGGTTAATGGTAATGCGGACAGTGAGAATTAATGAATGGTTGATATGTTTATTGGGAGTTACAACCCCATTTTATTTTTATGCAGCATATTTGTTTTTTACAGATGCATGGATCCTGGAGAGGCTTTATGATTCAATTCAGATCTCTATCACCGTTCCGGGAAGATCTCTTTGGCTGGCATTTAGCAGCTTCCTGATCATCATACCGTTTTTAATTGGAGGTTATATGGTTCAGGATAATCTTCGGAAAATGCTGATTCAGGTAAGAAAAAACTGGAGCCTGGTATTAATTTTTCTTTTATTCGCTTTATTTATCCCATTTATAAATAATGAAACAATGGGATATGAGAACTGGGTATTGGCAGCAGTTCCTTTCGCAGCTTTTCATGCCTGTACCTATTTGTATCCACTGCAAAAATGGCTCCCGGCTTTAATTTTTTGGACTTCGGTTATATTCATACTTGTTTTTCAGTATGGCGGACCTGGGTGGTAATGAATTTTTTTTTAATTGCAATTTTCCAAGAAATAAATTCCGTAATAAATTTTTTAGAAATCTATTGCCTGGTAATTTGATTTTTTTATAAAAAAGAACACAAATAACCTGGTCACCAGCTGTATATTTTTATTTTAAACAATCAGGCAGGTGAAATATCTTTGAGCCTTCTCACCAAAATATTTTTATGAAATTCGGAGTAGTAGTTTTTCCCGGTTCCAATTGTGACAGGGATATGTATGATGCTTTATCATATGATATGGATCAGGAAGTAGTTATGCTTTGGCATAAGGATAAAGTTCTGAGTAATTTTTCCACAAATGACTGTATTATTTTACCGGGCGGATTTTCTTATGGTGATTATTTACGTTGCGGTGCTATTGCCCGATTTAGCCCGATGATGCAGTCAGTAATAGATTTTGCTAATAGTGGCGGAAAAGTTTTTGGTGTATGTAATGGGTTTCAGATTCTTTGTGAATCACATTTATTGCCCGGTGCATTATTAAGAAACGGACATCAGCAATTTGCTTGTAAAAATGTTTTTCTGAAAAATAGATCAGGAAATATTTATAAAATTCCTATCGCACATGGCGAAGGAAGGTATTTTGCAGATGATAAAACCTTAGACAAACTGGAAGCAAATGGCCAGGTACTTTTTTATTATTGTAATGAATTTGGCAAGATCGTTCCCGATGCAAATCCCAATGCATCCATAAGAAATATTGCAGGTATTTGTAATGAAAGCAGAAATGTATTTGGAATGATGCCTCATCCGGAAAGAGCAACTTCTGAAGCTTTGGGAAACACGGATGGCAGGGAAATCCTTAAAAGCCTGTTAATGGCAGAGATTTTAGTGGGATAATTAATTCTTTTTAAACATTATTGCTTTAAAAGTCATCTTTATTACAATTTTATTTTTTCAGGTTTGACATATTTGCACAGAATTTTAACCTATTGATCAAACTTTTGTTACGATTTTTGCATCTTAAACAAAAAATGAAATGAAGAAGGCCAGTTTATTAAGTTTGTTTTTCCTGATCGTGATAGCAGTTACTGCTCAGAACCCTGTCAGCTGGAACTTTACCGCAAAAAAGATAAGTGCAAATTCATATGAAATTCACATGACTGCAACCATTCAGGATGGCTGGCACCTTTATTCTCAGGATCAGCCTGATGATGCAATTGCTATACCCACTACATTTACGATCAACAATAATCCATTAATATCATTAAACGGAAAGATCAAAGAGATGGGAAAATTAGAAAAATTCAGAGATGAAAAACTGGATCTTTCTGCCAACCAGTATTCCAAAAAAGTGAATTTTGTTCAGGTTGTAAATCTGAAAGGAAAAGTAAAAACAAATTTTGCAGGGAATGTTGAATTTCAAACCTGCGATGACAAAAAATGTTTGCCACCAAAGAAAGTTAATTTCAATGTGGCTTTGAATTGAATTAACATGATTTATTTAGTATAAAACGAGTTCTCTTTTTCCGGACTCGTTTATTTTTTATAAACAACAACGATGTTGAAAATTTTTACTAAGCTCGGTTTATTTTTCTTTGGTTTTTTACTTTCAGAAATTTCATTTTCTCAAGATGCAGGGCCTGTTTATAAATGGGAATACTCCAGTAAGAAATTAGCAGAAGGAAAATATGAATTGACTTTTTCTACTGAAGGTGTAAGCGGCTGGCAACTATATGCGCCAAACCAGGAACCTGGCGGAGTAAAAATTGTAGAACTCACTTTTCCGGATTCCAGTATTTCTTTTGATGGAAGGTTTACAGATAGCGGAGAGTCAAAATCATTCGCAAGCACAATTTTTGAAAATACAACGGTAAAAGTTTATGAAGGTTATACAGTTTGGAAAGCGGTTATAAATATTTCCGGAATAGTGCCTTCAAAACTTCAGGGTACACTCACTTATTTTTATGGGAAAAGTGATGAGTTCAATTCAGACATGCCACTTTCTTTCAATGTATCATTGGAAGGAGGGGTGAATAATGAAGCGAATATTAAAGTATCATCAATTGATATTAATAACCCTGTCTCCAATTGCGGAGACGAAGGGACAAAAAACAAAAGTGTACTTACAATTTTTTTTCTGGGTCTTTTAGGTGGTCTGATCGCTTTACTAACTCCTTGTGTGTTTCCGATGATACCTGTGACAGTATCTTTTTTCACGAAAAAGGGTGGGGATAAGAAAAAAGGAATTACAAGTGCTGTTCTTTATGGAATCTTCATTTTTCTAATTTATGTAGCCATTACAATTCCTTTTCATGTAGCAAATACCGCAATCAGCCCAGAGATCTTTAATAATATATCTACCAATGTCTGCCTGAACCTTTTATTTTTTGTGATATTTGTGGTATTTGCTTTTTCATTTTTTGGGTATTTCGAAATTGGATTGCCGGCAGGATTAGCCAATAAAATGGATTCCAAATCAGGATTGGGAAATATTGGCGGGATATTTTTTATGGCAGGTACTCTGGCAATAGTTTCCTTCTCCTGTACTGGTCCAATCCTGGGAACTTTATTGGTAGGAGTGGCAGAGCAGGGAGCCTGGCCTTTAACAGCAGGTGCAGCCGGTTTTGGCATAGCCCTGGGTTTGCCATTTGCTTTGTTTGCCATGTTTCCAAACTGGCTTCAGTCTCTTCCTAAATCCGGTGGATGGATGACCAATGTAAAAGTAGTGTTGGGTTTTCTTGAATTGGCTTTAGCCGTAAAATTTTTGTCCAATGCAGATCTGGTAAAGCAATGGGGTTTGTTGAAAAGAGAAGTCTTTATTGGCTTATGGATTGTTATCGGTTTATTGACCGTTCTGTATTTATTGGGTAAAATTAAGTTTCCACATACCTCACCGGTAAAAAAGTTTTCATTTACCCGAATTGCTTTTATCATATTGTTTGCTGCTATTACAATTTATTTGATTCCGGGCCTTACAAATTCAAGGATGGCAGACCTGAAATTGATCAGTGGTTTTCCACCTCCAAGAACTACCTATAGTATTTATGGTTCAGACAATAGCCACCAGGAAATTTTTGAACCCATTCAGAACGATTATGCAGGTGCCCTTGCTTTGGCAAGGAAAGAAAACAAACCGGTACTGATCGACTTTACCGGATGGGCCTGTGTGAACTGCCGGAGGATGGAAGAGAAGGTCTGGCCCAACAGTATTGTTGATAGTTTAATGAGAAATGAATTTATTGTAGTTTCTCTTTATGTGGATGAAAGAAGGAATTTGCCATTAACAGAACAAACTGTTTATAAAACTTCTGCCGGCCAGGAAAAATCAATAGTTACTGTGGGCGATAAATGGTCAACTTTTCAGACTGAGAATTTTGGCGCCACTTCCCAACCGCAGTATATAATTCTAAATGCTGACCAGGTTGTTCTTACCAGGTCTAAATTCTATACACCTGATCCGGATGAATTCATCGGTTGGTTAAAATGCGGACTGGAAACTTTCGAAAAATTGAAGAAATAAACAAAACTTATATTTAAAAGAAAATCCTCCGACTATATCGGAGGATTTTTTATTAGGTGTCATTCTGTATAAGCCTACTGGAGTTGACAAGCAAGGTGAAAATCCTATTATTTCTCCGGTTGGAAATACAGAATGACAAGAACCTGGGTTCTTTTATAGGGCAATCTGTTTTTCCATCATTAGCTTGCGTAAGTTAATTAAACCATAGCGCATTCTTCCTAAGGCAGTGTTAATACTGCAATTGGTCATGCTGGCAATTTCTTTAAAGCTCATATCAGCATAATGACGAAGTATGATCACTTCCCGCTGATCTTCCGGCAGCCTTTCCAGCATTTCTCTGACCCGGTTATGGCTTTGTCTTTTCATCATCTTGGTTTCGGCGCTGTCTTCAAAGAAATTCAACACTTCAAAAATATCTTTATCTTCTCCATTGCGTATCATGGGTGTTCTTTTCACTTTTCTGAAATGGTCCACACAAAGATTGTGAGCTATACGCATGGCCCAGGGAAGGAATTTGCCTTCTTCTGTGTATTTGCCACCACGCATCGTATCAATAATACGGATAAATACATCCTGGAAAATGTCTTCAGCAAGGTACTTGTCTTTTACCAGGAAAAGGATTGATGTATAAAGTTTATCCTTATGACGAAGCACAAGGGTCTCTAAAGCGTCATTGCTCCCATCAACAAACAAGTGGATAAGTTCGTTGTCAGTTTTTTTTGTAAATGATTTCATAAACGGTTTTTTTGCAAGTTTGGATATTGGTTTGTCGAAAATAAAAATGAATGTTCGGTTTTTTAAGTAGAAGTAGTAGTTCTAATAGGCGTGATTTTTTTCTGGTTGCTTAAATTTGTTTAACTGGACAATAAAAGTAATCGAAATTCGATATCTGGCAAATCAATCTTTCTGAAGTTCCAACCTTTTTTTTAAATGAAATGTTAATGATTGCATTGATTTCTAACGAGTCATCGTATTTTTGTCCCCCTTCATGAATAAAACAATTGCGCATATTTCCGATACAAAAAGAGTGAAACTACCCTTATCAAATGGGATTTTTATTCACGGGGCAAGGGTGCATAATCTTAAAAATGTAAGTGTAGAGATACCTAGAAACAAACTTATAGTAGTAACGGGTGTTTCCGGCTCCGGAAAATCTTCCTTAACCATTGATACGCTCTATGCTGAAGGGCAACGCCGCTATGCTGAAAGCCTCAGTGCATATGCCAGGCAATTTTTGAACAGGATGAATAAGCCTGATGTAGATTATATCAAAGGCCTTTGCCCTGCTATTGCCATAGAGCAAAAAGTTACTACAAGAACTCCCCGGAGCACAGTTGGAAGTATGACGGAGATCTATGATTACCTGAAATTACTCTATGCCCGTATAGGAAGGACGATTTCACCAGTTTCAGGAAAGCAGGTAAAAAAAGATGATGTAAAAGATGTGATAGATGTTATTAATAAAATGAAGCCTGGCTCAAAAATTTATATTCTTATAGCACTAAAGCAACATAAGAATAGAAACCTGCAGGAAGAACTGAGTATTTTAATACAAAAAGGGTTTTCAAGACTATATCATCCCGAAACAAAAGCTATTAACAGGATTGAAGACATTATTAGTTTACCGGAAAAGGAACTCATATCCTTAATTCAACCCAAAAAATCAAACGATAAATCTTTTGTGCTTGTTGATCGGATAGTAGCGAAGGAATTTGATGAAGATGATCTTCATCGTCTGTCCGATTCAATTGGTACTGCTTTTTACGAGGGCGAAGGAGATGTTTATATTGAAGAACAGGTTAGTGATGATTCAGCACCAAACATTCACCATTTCAACAATCGTTTTGAACTTGATGGAATATTGTTTGATGAACCTACCCCGAATCTTTTTTCCTTTAATAATCCGTTTGGAGCCTGTCCTACATGCGAAGGTTTCAGCCAGGTACTGGGTATTGATACAGACCTGGTGATTCCCGACAGAAGATTGAGTGTATATGATGGCGCTGTGGCTCCATGGAAAGGAGAAAAACTGGATTGGTGGAGAAAACAATTCATAAAAGTTTCTGCAAAAAATAATTTCCCGGTTCATAAAGCCATTGCAGACCTTACAGAAAAACAATATGAACTTTTGTGGGAAGGTATTGACGGAATTGGTATCAATGATTTTTTTAAAGATGTGGAATCGCAGCTTTATAAAGTTCAATACCGGGTTTTGCTAAGCCGTTATCGCGGAAGAACCCAATGTCCCGATTGCAAAGGTTACCGGTTAAGAAAAGAAGCCTTGTATGTAAAAGTAATGGACAAACATATCGGTGAGTTGAATGTTTTGCCTGTAAAGGAATTGAAACTATGGTTTGAAAAACTGGAAAAGAAAATTTCTGACTACGAAAAGCAAATTGCCAAACGTGTTCTCATAGAAATCAATAACAGGATAAATACTTTAATGAATGTAG